>JBCCKK010000079.1:0-12023 GCA_039027395.1 Verrucomicrobiota bacterium
TACAGTTATAACGGGTGCGGGGATTCTATTGTTACTACTAGTTCCTAACCCACTATCCGAGCGACTGGGAATTTTAGGTGTAGGAGGGGTGATCTTCGTTCTGGGAATTGCTATGCGAGTCGCTGGCAAAAAATCGAGTGTGCCGCCGGTTCAATTAGATGGTGCCAATAAACGCGAACTCTGTGAAAGGCACTAGGATGCTTATGGGCAAAAGAACTACTCTCTATTTAGTTCTATCAATTCACTTGATTTCGGCATGCTCTGATATTTCTCAAGATCCTGGGGTAACGATTGAACGAGGGCAATTCTCTGAAGACCAGAGGTCCGAAGGTGAGAAGTATAGCTCAACGGAACATGTAGGCTCCGAAACGATCCTCGATTCCGCTATCGATCACAGCGTGCCGGAGGAAAGTGAAGGATATAAGATTCCAAGCCACCCTCGAATCGTCCTCAACTTGGATACCAAGCTTGAATGGCAAGCTGGGTTCCAGGATGCCTATCGAAGGTCCACCGCAGAAACTTTGCTCAAACGTGCTAATAGGCAACTGACCGAAGACTTACCTAGACATCCAGGAGAGGGTAAAAATGTTCTGAATCAAAGTCGATTACTGATGCGGCGGGCCTACCTGTTTTCTTTCGCCTATATTTATACTGGGGAGTTGGCTTATAAAGTCAGGCTTTGGGAGAATCTCGAAGCTGCTGGCAACTTTGAAGACTGGGGAGAGAGGAAGTCGTTTCTGGCAACTGCTGAAATGATGCATGGATTTTCCATCGCATACGATTGGCTATATTCCGAGTGGGATGAAGAACAGCGGTTGTATCTGCAAAACGTGCTTTTTGACAAAGGAGTCAAAGCGGGAGCAAAGGCCTATGCAAACGAGTTGCCCGGTTTTGCTGGCTGGAATTCGGAGAACAATTGGAATCTAGTGTGCAATAGTTCAATTGCGATGGCCTCTCTTGCTCTTTGGGGGCATAAGGATCCTGTTCTAGAAGCCAACCTTAAGGGAGCTTTGGAGCGGCTACCAAGATCTATAAAAAGCTATCAGAGCGATGGAGGATGGAAGGAAGGTATAACCTACTGGAACTATGGTTCTAAATATCTGGGTAGATTGCTAGCAACTCTCGATTATTGCTTTACCGGGACCACAGAATTAGTAAAGGTCGCTGATGGGCTTAAAGAGACGGGATACTTTCCAATCTATTTAACATCACCGACCGGCTATGGGTTTGATTTTGGTGATTCAGAACACAGGAAGTACGAGCCTCCGATTTTGGCTTTTTTTGCAAGATTCTTTGAAAATCGCGAATGGCAATCATTTCGTAGAGCCACAAGTCAACCTGCTTTGGATGATCTTCTATTCTATTGGGAGGGTCTAGAATCAGATGTTTGGAAATCAATGCCACTGGATCGATTGTTTCCAGACGTAGGGGTTGCAACAATGCGGGGGTCGTGGGATGATCCTAACTCAACATTCGTAGGAATCAAAGGGGGAGTAAACGGCGATACTCATTCACATCTGGATCTAGGAAGCTTTGTTTTTGATGCACAAGGCACGCGGTGGGTTCTAGATATTCCTAAGGAACGCTACTCCGTGCCCGGATACTTTAAAGCGAGTCCCACGGGCCTAAGGTGGCGCTATTACAGGTCTCGGGCTGAAGGGCACAATACGCTAGTTATTGGAAGGTCGGCTACTCCAGACCAGAACACCTTGGCAAAGGCACGATTTTTAGAGTTCTTCTCTGGGAAAACCTCAGCATTTGCTGTGATGGATCTAACGGAAGCTTATCCAAGTTCTCAAAACATTCGAAGAGGTATTGTCTTAGATGACCAGCGCACAGTATTAGTGATTAAGGATGAAATTTCCCTCAAAAAGCCGGAGTCTATTGTTTGGAGCGCTCATACCAAATGTAGCATCGAGATAAGTGTTGACCAAAAATCAGTGACCTTAAAAGACGGGGAAAAAACAATGACCGTAAGAGTTCACAAACCTAATTATGGGAAATGGAGCGTTGATCGTGCGACGCCTTTGATTGAACAACCTCAAGCAAAGAACTCCGTTAATCTAGGAATTAAAGCACTTCGTTTAAGATTGCAGCCTCGCCTCAAAGAAACGATAGCTGTGTCATTTGATTCGGCATCTAACCCTTTGAGAGAAAGTGAATGGATCCATCGAAAGTTGGAGGAGTGGAACGGTGCCGAATAGAAGAGCCCTAGTTTAGCACTTTGGTGGAAGAGTGTCTCCGTTGACCCAATCGCCTTCGATCTGAATGGTTTTTGCAGTGTTTGGTAGGCCTTTTTCGTTGGCTTGATAAAGAGAGTTCACTTGGTCAACAGCTGCCTTTCCAACGTGTTCGGAATTTTGTCGTATCCCTGCAACATGGTTGTGGTTAGGAGGAAGGTCCAGTTGAACGAACGCAACATCCTCAGGTATTTTGAGATCTACGCTATTGATGACATCAATAAAGTCCTGGTTTGCGCTAAAGATTACGTCAGGTTTGTTTTTTGCAATCCAGTTTTTTAGTGTTGAGAAATCGGGTCTTTTACTTTTACTAATCCAGAGGTTGAAGCGTTCTTTTCTCGGTGCAAGGTATTTTGCCTCAAGAAACCCTGAAAGGTATCCATGTTCTGTTCGTTGATCGATATGCGCATTTGTTATCAAGCCAAAGCTTCTGTAGCCTGCTTGTCTAGCATGCGTTAAGGCAAGTTTGATAGCGGACCTATGGTGATGGGTTACTCGGTCCAACTCGTGCTTCGGAAAAGAAAAACCAACCAGAACGGTCATAAATTGCTCCCACTCAAGAATGGGAGACGGGTGGTTGATCTTGAGCGGTAGAACGATGATGGGAGTTATATTTCGTGCCTGCAAAATTTTGCTCAATCGTCCCGGAGATTTTTGGAAAGATAATGTGGAAAAATGCTCAGTCTTAAAGCCGAGAGTTTTTGCCCGCGTTTGAATGCCCTCGATGAAGCTACGGAACGTGTGGTGCTGATTGGTTGAGTTCTGAATATCCCAGTTAGAAAGAAGCCCAATTGTAGTTTGGTACTTAGGTTGCGAGTAACTTCTCGTGTAGGCGGAGAGGGCTGATAGAACTGGGTCTTGAGTATATCCAAGCCGCTCGGCCTCTTTTTTCACCCGAATCCGTGTTTCCTCGGGAATTCCAGGATGATCTCGTAGAGCACGAGAGACCGAGGTGCGGTGAAGTCCGGTCACTTCAGCGATTTCTTTCAGAGTAACGCGTCGATTGCTCTTACTCATGCAACAAGGAGCATAGAAAGGCGACTGCCTCTTGTAAATTCTTAAGCTACATTGATTACAACCTAAATTTAGAAAGGGACCCGTACAGAAATGAAATATAGCTTAGTTTTAGTTGCGACGATTTATGGGGCAGTAACTGCTGCCCAGGCGATCGTCATCGATTTTGAGTCACCTTATACGGCCGGGAGTGCCTTAAGTGGTCAGGAAGGGTGGGGTGGAAATTCTAGCACAATTTCCGTCGAATCTGGAGTTGGTGAAGGAGGCTCGGCTGGAGGGCAATTCTTTTCCTCTTTGTCAACAACCTTCGCTGGCGTTAACTTGACTCCGAGTGCAGCTGATCTTGGAGGAAGTAATTCGCTGTCAGGGCAATATTCTTATAGTTTCGACATCACGATTAACGACACACCTGCTGCATCTGAATCGTTTCAAGCTATTTGGTCCTTGTATTTAGGCGATGGGACTTCTGGTAATTCCGCTCGTATCAATTTCAGTGATGCGGGTAGGGTTCGTGCCAACGGTGGTTCTGGCGCCTCTTATACATTGACCCAGGGGAACTTCTCTACGATCAGTGGAGTAGTCGATTACGATACGGGAACATTTACACTCCTTGCCGATTCCGTTTTGATTGACTCAGGAACACTTGGAACGTCGGGTTCCGGCGCATTAGATCTGACGATGCGTGTCAACGGGCCGAGCTCTGCCCAGTGGCGTCAATACACCATAGATAATATTGACATTGCCACAGTGCCCGAGCCAAGCACTATAATTATGTTAGGTTTTGGCGGTTTGGTGCTGATCTGGCTGAGGAGATGTGGGTAGCTTGCCGCCGGTTGAGATACGGCTAGTTTCATATAAGTTATAGTACGGCTTCCAAAAAGGGAGCTGTATGGCTTTTCTTTGACTTAACCAGAGTTTTTGGAGTTCCTTGAGCAACGAGCTGCCCCCCTTGTAGTCCTCCTTCTGGGCCGATATCTAGGATCCAGTCGGCTTCGGCAATGACGTCTAGATGATGTTCAATGACGATTACTGTGTGTCCTGAGTCGACTAATCGGTGCATCAGTTCAATGAGTTTCTTAACATCGGCTAGGTGTAGTCCGACTGTGGGTTCTTCCAAGAGATACAGATTTTGAGGTAGCTTGGGATTGGAAGATTTGAGGATATGCTTTTGGCGAGCCTGTTCGGCGATAGCGAGTTCGGCTACCAGTTTTAGCCGTTGTGCTTCCCCTCCGCTAAGAGTTGGACTGGTTTGTCCGATTTTTAGATAGCCCAAACCTGTCTCCTGGAGAAGTTTGAGGGGGACGGCTACTTTGGGGTGCTTTTCGAAAAATGGTAATGCCTCATCGACGCTTAGTGAAAGAATATCGAAAATGCTATGCCCATGATATTCCACTTCTAGCAGGGAATGCGTCCATCGCTTACCTTGGCACTGGTCACAGGGCACATAGGTTGCCGGTAGGAAGTTCATTTCAACTTTGATCGATCCCTGCCCTTGGCAGGCAGGACAACGACCTTTTCCTGCATTGTAGGAAAAGTAACTCTTATCGAACCCTCTCGCCTTAGCTAAGGGAAGAGAAGCAAAGAGGGCTCGCAAATGATCCATTAATCCGATGTAGGTTGCTACGGTTGATCGTGAGGTTTTTCCGATAGGCGACTGGTCGATCTCTAGGACACGATCAAAATCTGATGCACCCGATATATCTAACCAGGCCTGCTCTGTTACGGGTTTCGAGCTCTTCGTTTTAGGCTTCTTTGTCGACTGTGCTTTTCGGTTTTGTTTCGACTGCATCGAAGCATCAACCGCGGGACGAATGACTTCATGCATCAGTGTGCTTTTGCCCGATCCACTTACTCCGGAAAAAACAATGAGGCGGTTCTTCGGGAGCTTTACATCGATATTCTTTAGATTGTTCGCGTGGGCCCCCTTGATTTCTATTACGGGATGATTTTTGGGAACAGAGCGCCAGCTGCCTTTAAGTGGATGTGCCATAGGTTCCCCTAAAAATGATGCTGTAGAGCTTCTGTTGCTCGCACTACTGCGTCCATTGCCATTTTTAGAGATAGCTTTCCAATGACCTTGGGCTACCACTTTACCACCGTTAATTCCAGCACCTGGGCCTAAATCGATGACTTGGTCTGCTTGCTTCATCGTATCTTCGTCGTGTTCAACAACGACCAGAGAGTTTCCGCGGTTCTTCAATGCGTCTAAGATCTCTAGGAGCTGTTCGTTGTCTCTCGGGTGCAATCCAATTGTTGGTTCATCTAGGATGTATAGGACACCCTGAAGATTAGACCCCAATTGTGCGGCCAATCTGATTCGTTGACTTTCTCCGCCCGAGAGCGTTGGAGCAGCTCGATCGAGTTGAAGGTAACCCAGTCCGACATGTTTGAGAAATTTCAAGCGCTGCTGAATCTCAGGAAGAATATCGCGTGCGATTTCTGACTCTCGCTTGTTTAGTTTGATTTTGGCGAATTCTTTTTCAAATTGTTCGACGCTTAATGCATTCCATTCCGGAATAGGTCTTCCTTGAAATCGAACCGCTCGCGCAATTGGATTGAGTCGAGACATATTGCAATCGGGGCACGGAATGGTTTCTTCGGATTCCTCTCGAGCTTCCTCAAGTGCGGCTTCTCGTTCTGCTTCATTCAGATTTGGATCGACCGATACCTTTGCAATGGTTCCATAGCCGTTGCAGGTTGGGCACCATCCATAGGGGCTATTGAATGAGAAGAGCCGAGGGTCTAAAGCGTCGAACGACCGGCCAGAGCCTGGGCAGAAGAGTTCTGTGCTGTAGATAGACTCCTTGCTTTGGTTGTCGATTGTGTAGATCGTTCCTTTTCCCAGCTCAAGGGCATAATTGACCAAGACTTCGAGTTGCTTGGTGTCTGAGTCGAGATTACCAAGGACTGCATCAATCGAGTGCTCTTTGTAGCGATCGAGTGGCTCGAACTCGCTTGGATGGATCCACTCGCCATCGACTCTGAGATAGGGTAAATCCTTGCGAACAGCCCAACGGCCTAACTCGGTATAGATCCCTTTGCGTTGCTTTACTAATGGTGCAAGGAGTGCGATTTCATCGGACTTCAGGTTTTTCTTAATCCGGTTTACGATTTCATCGGCCGATTGACGGACTGCGGGCTCTCCTGTTTCCGGGTCATGCTGGATTCCAAGCTTGGCATATAACAGTCGAAGAAAGTGATAGAGTTCTGTCACTGTAGCGACTGTGCTTTTAGCGCCTCCACGGGTCGTTCTTTGCTCAATAGCGACGGTCGGGGGTAGTCCCAGAATTGCATCTACATCCGGCTTCTCGAGCTGCTCTACAAATTGGCGCGCATATGTGTTAAGGCAATCCAGATAACGGCGTTGCCCTTCCGCAAACAGCAGGTCAAAGGCTAGGGTGCTTTTCCCAGAACCCGAAAGGCCAGTAACCACAACCATTTGGTCACGAGGAATCTCTACACTGATGTTTTTTAGATTATGATGACGCGCTCCGTTTACTTGAATGGCTAGCGTTGTTGCATCCTTTTTGGATGGTAATTTCTTTTTCGAAGCTTGTTTGGAGGAGACCTTTGTCCGTGTCTTTGGCGGTGCAAAATAGCGTTTGAGGAACTTTCCAGTAATACTCCCGGTGGTTCGAGCAATCTTTTCAGGTGTGCCAAAAGCGACAACCTCACCGCCACCATCACCCGCCTCTGGGCCTAGGTCGACAACATAATCGGCATTCTTGATTAAATCCAAGTTATGCTCGATGACAAATAGACTCATACCTGCATCGACAATCCGATGTAAGACTTTAAGAAGGACCGCAATATCGTCGAAATGCAGTCCAGTAGTCGGTTCATCTAAAATTAGAACGGTATCCGAATCCTTTTCCTTTGAGCTAGTCGAAGCCTTTTGCGTTGCATGGGTCAGGTGGCTAACAAGTTTAATGCGCTGAGATTCGCCGCCCGACAGTTGATTGAGAGGTTGCCCCAGACGTAAATATCCAAGGCCGACATCATTCAGAAGTTGCATTTGATCAACGATGTTCTGACAAGATTTTTTATCAGAATCTTGGTGATTTTTAGGATCGAAGAATCGGAGGGACTCCTCGACAGTCAAACTTAAGACGTCGTGAATATTTTTGCCGTACCACTGGACTTCGAGAACATGTTTTTGAAATCGTTTCCCTTCACAGACAGGGCAAGTAACAAACAGATCGGAAAGAAACTGCATGCTGATTTTTTCGAAACCCGTTCCTTGGCATCGACCACATCGACCATCTCCACTGTTGAAAGAAAAACTCGAAGCACGGAGTCCTCTTCGTTGGGCTTCTTCGGTTTGAGAAAAAAGATTACGAACGTCGTCGTAACAACCGAGGTAAAGAAGGGGTGTTGACCTTGGAGTTTTGGTAAGAGGGGATTGGTCAACAATATGGACCTCTTTAATAGATTTTGCTCCCTTTAGGGATTGAATCGTTCCTGGACTTTCGACAGGACGCTTGAGGTGCAGTTGAATGTGTTTATAGACAATGTCGTGAAGAAGGGTGCTTTTACCTGAGCCGCTAACGCCTGTGATGGCACAGAATCTCCTCAGTGGAAAACGTACATCGAGATTTTGAATGTTGTTTTTGGCGGCACCTGTGAATTCCAACCATGGATGGCTCTTAGTTATCGGGCGTGAAATACTGGGAAGAGGGATTTCTTTTTTGCCCGAGAGATAGTTGCCGGTAAGGGATTCCTTTTCCTTGGTAATTCCCTCCGAAGGCCCGAGGTAAATCAAATCCCCTCCCGCATCGCCCCGACCGGGACCGAGCTCGAGTAGATTATCGGCTTCTTCCATGAACTGCTCGTCATGTTCAACAACGAGTGTGGTATTGCCGCGGCTTGTTAATTTTCGGAGTGTTTCGATGAGTTGAGAGGTATCTCTCGGATGTAATCCAATACTTGGTTCATCAAGAACGAAGAGTGTTCCGACTAGGCTTGAACCGAGGCATGTGGTTAAGTTCACTCGTTGAATTTCTCCTCCGGAAAGTGTTCGAGTTGATCGATTTAGTGTTAGGTATCCAAGTCCTACTTGATTCAGATAGTTGACCCTGCTCTTGATTTGATCGATTAGGATTTTTTCAGATTTATCACTAGCTTTGAAGGAATTGACAAACTGTTTGAGATCTTTGAGGGCCAATTCATTAATTTCTGGTAGAGTTTTCCCATCGAGTTGCCAGTTCGAGACTTCGGATTGAAAATGACTGCCAGAACACGAACTACATGTCGAGTAGGCCCGATACCTGGCGAGCAGAACGCGAACGTGAACCTTGTAGGTTTTGGTTTCTAACCAATCGAAAAATCCTCGAACTCCATACCAACGATTTTCGTATCCTTTCCCAGGCTCACCTTTCACAATAAATTGCTGGTGACTTTTGCTCAGTTTGTAGAAAGGGACGTCTAATGGAATCTTCTTTCGCTTACAGGCACGCTCGAGATCTTCTTGGCAGACTGCGTTCGATTCAGTTTGGAAGGGTTTGACAACACCGTCGGCTACGGAGAGGTTACGATCTGGCAACGCAAGGTCGTAATCAATTTCAATCGTTCTTCCGAAGCCACGACACTCGGGGCAGGCGCCTACGGGACTATTGAAGCTAAAGAGGGAAGGAGTAGGTGGGGTGAATGTTTGGGACGAATCGGGACACTCCCAACTGTTTGAGTAACGATGAAGGTTGCTGAGGTCAGATTCAGACGCAACGAAAAGTGTTCCACTACCTAAGTCAAAGCCTTGCGATAGGGCTTCCTGTAGTCGTGATTTAGCCTCACGTGTTGCTTTGACCCGGGTTAGCACGCCATGAATGACATCCTGTTTTCCAATTGTCTGTTGGGAGGGTGGTGCTTTCTCATTCAATCGGTTTAAGGTCTCCGCGTCAATGTGCCGAACGACACCTTGTTTAGCAAGAGTTGCGACCATACTCGCCCAAGTGGTTTTTTTATTAAATGGGATCGATACACCAATCAGAAGATTGGTTCCTGAATGTTGTTCGATGAGGAACTCTGCAAGTTCGTCAGGCTTCCATGGTCTCAGCTCTTTTCCCGAGGTGGGGGAGATCAAGATCGCTTTGCGAGCCATCAAGAGTTTGAGGTAATCGGCAATCTCGGTCATCGTTCCAACCGTGCTTCGTGATGTGCGGACAGAGTTTGCCTGGCTTAGTGCGATTGCGGGAGGGATTCCGTCAATGTGGTCGACTCTCGGTTTGTCCATCCGCTCGAGGAACTGGCGAGTATACGGTGAAAAGGTCTCCGCATAACGTCGTTGCCCCTCAGCGTAAAGCGTATCGAAGGCGAGTGATGACTTCCCAGAGCCGCTGGGGCCTGTAACGACTGTGAATTCACCGGTAGGTAAAGCAAACGAGATATTTTTGAGATTGTTTTGGCTAGCGCCCGCAACATTGATGGAATTTGATGCAGATGGGGCTCTTTTGAGTTTCTCAGTCTTAACAGTTTTCTGGGACGAACGTGGCATGGGCAACCCAAAGACATAGCGCGGCCCGAGAGGAAATCAAACGCTGAGACAGGATAAATTCCGAAGTAGATGGCGCGACCAAGGAAACGGCTAAACCGAGCTTAATCGTTTCCCTGCTTCTGCTTTAAAAAGCTGATGGGCTTCGAAGAGCCGTTCTGAAATTTCAGATTTGTACGGGCTATCTTTTAGAACGGCCTCCAGATCAATTGCTTTCATTTGTTCCGCATTCTCACCCGGAAACCAATGACCGGCATTTCCAAGCATATTGTACCGTGCTTTAGCATACTCGGTCATTCCAAGTGATTGGTGTAGGGTCCAAAGCCAGGTAATGAGTTTAAAATTGATATTCTTAGGAACATCCGACCATGTCGGGAGTCCCTCGGCATGATTTTCATACCAATCCATACCTACGGTTTTCTCAATTTGATGATGGAGACGAGTCTGGGCCTCGGTTACCAAAGAGTCTCGTTGATCCCAAGAGTTTAGCGCTTCGATATGGGCATCAAAGTCCGAGGGGCGAGAAGCCCCGATACTGAGAGTATGAACTTGGGGGTGGCTTAAGCAAAAAAGGTCGTTAAACGCCATCGGACTTAGGGGAGCGCAGCAGTCCTCTAAGATTGGAGAGGGATCATATAATCGGCCCCCTTTATCGTTGGGGCTGATAATAAACACTCCTAGATCTTTCTTTGCTGCGAGCTCAATTGCCGGCCAGTTGTTTTGAAAGATCCAATACCAATGAAGGTTTACGTAGTCAAATTCGCCACTATCGATTGCACGGCAAATCACATCTGTGGATCCATGGGTTGAAAATCCTATGTGCCGGACGCGCCCTTGTTTTTGCAACTCCCGTGCAGCGTCGAGACATCCGTTTTTCTTAAGGGTGTAGTCGAGAAGTGCTGATTCATTAATCCCGTGAATTCCAAGGAGATCGATATAGTCGAGGCCCAGATAGTCGAAAGAGGTTTCAAAGTTTTTGAGAAACTCATCAGGGTCTTCGCTAGGTCCAATCTTCGTTTGCAGAATAAATGAATCTCGGGGCAAGTTTCGAAGCACATAGCCAAGCTGCATTTCAGAACTTCCATACCCACGAGCCGTTTCGATATGGTGAATGCCGACTTCAAGAGCCCGATGAATTGTTGCCTCGAGATTCTTTTGGTTGGTCTCAGGAACATCGTCTTTTTTAACGTCCTGCCATTTATGCTGGTATCGCATGCCTCCACAGGAAAATACCGGCATCGATAATTCCGTTTTTCCAAATCGGCGATAGTGCATGCCGGCTACAGAATGAGGCATGGTGCGTAGGGTTCGAATCAGAGTTGAAATTCGAGACCCTTACCGGTCAGAATCTCTTGAACGATCTTTTCAACGTCGTCGTCATTCAAGGTGAATCGCTTTTCCTGACAATAGCTATGGACGAGTTCATAAATGTGGGTCCGCATATTTAATTCATCACCACTCTTCAGAACTTCCATATCGATCTGAGTACTCATCGTGTAAAGGAGGTCACGTTTGATTTCATGAGTGAGGGCCTTGAGAGGAAGCATGCTATTAGCCTTTGTGGGAATCGGCTTTTTAGCCGGTGCGGAGGCGGGGGTGGCTCCCTCAGAATCAGTTCGAAGTTTAACCTCGGGAATCTGTGCGGTTACAGGCTCTTCTGGATTTGTCACCACCTCATCTGCCGATGGTGGAGGAGGGGTAGATGCGGTAGAAGTTTCGTTTGCCTCTGTGGCTACAGCTGGAACCGGCTGTTCAGGGGAAGCCTCGGGTGTCTCGGGAGTTTCAACGGGCTCGGGGGCTACTTCCATTTTTGGTGGATCAATATTCATGTCACTACAAATGGTTTCCACCACTTGTTTTTTCATTGAATCCGAGACTTTCAAAGCGTCTTTCTCAATTTTGATATCGATTTCTTCAACGATTCGATTGGCAAGGTCGGAAGCTCGATCTGGTTCAAACAGGTCATCTGTAAGGACCGTTGCCAGATAGGGTTTGATCAGTTTGACTAATTCTTCGGCCTTATGCTCGGTGATCACCGAATCCGTAGACGGGCTTGCTCCCGTATTTTCAGGGATTACCATTCCAGCGATGATTTGATCTAGCATCTCGTCTTTTTTATCGGTGGGTAGCGGAATGCCATCAAGGGCTAGCTTCTCATCACAGATCTGGCGGATATGGAGTTTGAGCTCGTCGGATCGTCCTGCCTCGAAAAGAGAAAATGTGAGCTTTTGAGCAAGGTGAGTCGTCAGATCTTTTTTAATCTTTGCCAGTGATTCTTCGGA
>JBCCKK010000080.1:0-11753 GCA_039027395.1 Verrucomicrobiota bacterium
ATGCGGCAGTGTGAGCGGGATAATCAAGCCGAGCCAATGGCGGATACGGGGATTGCTGGCTGATTCTTTTGCTGCGACCGCCAGATATTCCAGTATTTCGTTTGTAGAATATAAATCCTGTTTTGATTCAGTCCCCATAGTCAATCATTCGATTTATCAGTTTTTATATTTCCTTTTAAGTTCATTAAGGCACTGAGAGTGTATTTTAATGAGTCGAGTCATGAATTAGCCAACTAATTCCATTAGTTTTCCGTAGCTATCGACGACATCGTATTTGATTTTATCTTTTGAGATGTCGGCAAAGAAGCGGCGGGCGCATTCGATTTTGCTTTTTTCGATTTCTCTTAATTCCAAAGATGACATGCTGCCTTTGGTCTCTGCGACGAAGTAGACGTGTTTTACTTTGCCTTCTTGGAAGGCGATGGCCCAGTCGGGGTTGTATGGGCCAACTGGGGTAGGGATATAGAACCCCCTGGGGAGTTTGGAATAAACAACAACTTCTGAACTTTTGTCTAGGTTCTGAACAAACTCAGTTTCTACTTTGGACTCGGTAAATACGTAGTCGTAGATGTGGCGGTCCGTCTTGATGCCTCGGGTGAAATCGACTTTGGATTTGTCCTGAGTGAAGATGTCGATGGAGTGTTTTTGATCGAGTGGATCATAGGCCAGGTGCTCGATGACCATGGTTGCTTTTTGTTCGTTGATCAGGTTGGCGGATCGACTCAGGAAGTTTTCGGGGTTGGTTTTGAATTGGTCAAAAACAGGCTTTTCGAGTCCCTTTAGAATCTCTGCAACGGTTTTTCTGGTGAGTTGAGTGTCCTCAGCGATATTACCAATGAGGTCATATTTCACGCGGGAGTCTGCGCTGGTTGTGACTTTCTCCGTTGATGATTCTCTTACACGGAATGCAGCACCTTTTTTGATATCTTCGGCGGTTGCCTCTGTGATCTGGTCACCTCTTTGGACAAAATACTGCAGAGGAGTTGTTCTCAGGTTCGTATTCAGATATTTAACGGATTTGGTTATCAGTTCATTACTATCGAATTGAACCGTATAAGCAGCTTGCTGATTGATCCGATTCCAGAGTTCTTTGAATTCTGCTTTTTCAAAGTTCTGATTGGTTTCCAGAATTTGTCCCTTCCGGTCATTTCCTATGTTTGGGAGCAGGGCGTCACTATAGACGCTATCGATGAGTTGAATGACTTGTTCCTTATAAGGCCTGAGTTCTTCAGGTAGTTCCGGCAAGGCTTCTTCCTTCTTGGCGTCATGGTAGGTCTGTGTGACTTGGTCTGCATCATCTGTGAAGTCGTTCTTGATGAGGTAACGGTATAGGGCTTTGGCCATGGTCGGTGTAACTTCAACGTCTTCGGTGTCTGTGTGCAGAACTTTGCCTGTGAAATAAGCTTCATTCGCTTCTCTGGGCCGATCCGAGAGGGACTCAGATATATCCTTCTGCAGGCCGGCAACGAAGTCTTTGTAACTTTCATTGGCCACGACGGTTAGAACATTGATCTGATGGACGGTGGCGGGATTGTCGAGGCGGTCTCCATATTGGTTAACCGCAAGTCGCAAGCCTCGGCCTACCTCCTGACGCCGAGAGATGGTATTGTCGCTGTGTTTTAGAGTACAGATGACGAAGACATTAGGGTTGTCCCATCCTTCCCGTAGCGCGGAATGTGAAAAGATGAAGCGGACAGGTTCATCCAGTGAAAGGAGTCGCTCTTTGTCGCGGAGAATTAGGTCATAAGCGTCGGCGTCATCGCTTTCGCCTTTCATGTCACCTGCTTTTTTCTCGTTCGGATTTTTGAGATGCTTGGTCTTTTTATCAATGGAGAAATAGCCGTTGTGCGTCTCTAAAGCCTTTATCGATTTAAGATATTTGTTGTAGGGGCTATCTTCCAGCATCTCGATTTCGTTCAGGGCTGCTGCATATTCTTCCTCGAAAATGGTAGCGTATTCTCCGGGGGTGGCTTCTCCTGCTGCGTAGCTCCGGTATTTAGCTACTTCATCAATGAAGAAAAGCGAGAGGACTTTCACTCCCTTGGAATGAAGATCCAGTTCCTTATCCAAATGTGCCTTGATGGTTTCTCGTATCTGAATGCGACGTAAGGTGGCTTCATTCACATCTCCAGAAGCCTGACCTGCCTGAAGCACATGGCCATTGGTGAAACTCACAGTATCGTCACGGGCGTCAATGTCTGAAACGACGAAGTCCTTGTACTCATCCAAATTGCCAGACAGGTCGTATAGATTGGCTCCTTTTTCGATTTTACGCATAACCCGCTTAATCTGTGCGGAAGCTTGTTTGATCTCCATTTCGACTCTAGCTACTGGTGGCTTGGAGCTACTGATATGGATACTATCAAGATAAAGGTAAGCATTGGTTCCACTCAGGCCTTTTACGGTAATACCTCGGGCGTCGATGCGTTTGACCAGTTTTCGATTAAAAGCGTCGAGAGCGTCCAATCGGTAAATTTTATTATGTTCTTTTTTGTGGGTAGCGGAATAGCGCAAGACCATCAGCGGCTGGAAGCGAGCGAGGGACTCAAAACTCCGGCTGGCTCGGCCGCGGGACCCTTCGATTTTTTGCGGTTCGTCGATAATCAGAATGGGATGGTTGCGGGCAATGACATCAATGGGTTTGCGGGATTGAAAGTCGTCCAGCTCATCGTAGATCCTGCGGGCATCCTTGCCTGTGGCATTGAAGGCCTGGACGTTGATGATCATTACATTCAAGCCGCTATCCGAGGAAAAACTTTCCAAATGATGTAATTGCTTGGAGTTGTAGATGAAAAATCGGGCGCGCTTGCCGTATTGTTCCAAGAAGTGTTCGGTAGTGAGTTCAAAGGATTTGTGCACCCCTTCGCGAATGGCAATGCTTGGAACCACCACGATGAACTTACTCCAGCCGTAGCGCTGGTTGAGCTCGAACATACTTTTGATGTAACAGTAGGTTTTCCCGGTGCCGGTCTCCATCTCGATGTCCAGATTGATGGAAGAGACCCGATCCGAAACTAAAGCAGAAGATTGAGGCAGATTCTGCCGGCGTTGCACGCTCTGAATATTTTCCAATATTTTGGGAGTGGGCAGAGTGATTGCCGCATTGCGAAATCCGGCTTCCGTGTATTCCAACTGGGCTTGGGAATCCACTTCTCGTCCAGGATCAATGCGATAGCGGGTGGCGGTGGAGGTGGGTTGTCCTTGAAAGCAATCGACCACCGCGTTGACGCAGTCCGTCTGATACGGCTGGATCTTGAATTTGAGTTTCATCCCTAGAGGGTTTTCACTTCTGTGCCGGGGCTTAGCAGTTTAAAGATTTCACCGACGTTGATTTTGACGGTGTCGCTGTTAAAACTGCTGTCGCGGAAGACGGCGCGTAGCGGTTGGCGTTGGGCCAATTCTTTAACAAACTCTTCAGTGATCTCAGCATCAAAACAGGCGGCGATGGCGTCACTGCCTACAAAATAAACGGTTTTACTCTGAATCGTTTCCGAAGCGATCGGGAGTGCCAAATCCACTCCCCAATCCAACATGATTTGAAACACTAAATCCTCCGGGGTGCGATCCGGTTTGATGTGCTCGATTTGAAAGTCCAATTCGTCCTGCTTGGCTTGATCGGGAGTTTGTTTGATGTTGTTGAGATTGGAACTATCGATTTTGAGGACACGGAAACCCAGATCTAAATTTTCTGAAGTTTCAGGGTGCTCCTCTCGGATTTTCTTTGCTGCACGACGGATACGCTCTTTACCGATTTCAGCAATCGTTTTATAGCCGGCTTTGTATGCTTCGCTGTCTTCATTACATGCTTCAGGTAGTTGAACCATGATGTAGCGACGATTACCGCCGTCCTCGGCGTTTAACTGCATTACGGCGTGAGCTGTGGTCGCCGAGCCGGAGTAGAAATCCAAAATTATGCCTCTGTCGTCTACGGATTGATTGATAAGAGAATAAAATAATCTTAAAGGTTTAGGGAATGTAAAAACTTTACTACCGAATAGTTCTTTAATTTCCTTGGTTCCAGCTGAATTTAATGAGGTTATAAAAGCATTTGCAGATTTACTCTTTATATCTGTTCCTAAGGATGAAATAGGAACTACTAAAGACTTTGCTTCATTTTTGAATCGCTTGAGTAGTGGAGTGCCATCTGTTTTTTTTGGAAAAATAATTCGTTTTTCAGCAATTTTTCTTTGCATTGTTTCTGAATTGTACGGCCAGTACCGTCCCTCAGGAGGATAAAACTCGTTGCCTGAGTCAGGATCAACAATGGGATAATAAGTATCTCCGCCAGGTTTGCTGGCACTTAGATTATCGAGTATCCAAGGCCCTCTTTTGTCTTTGTCCGGATTAGAATATTTTTCGAAAGTTCTGGGTATTCCACGAAGTTTATGTGCTGTTTTACCATAACATAAAACATATTCGTGATCAGTACTTACATTATTAACCGAATCCATTGATCCAGTTCTTCTTCTCCAGACAAAAGAGCTATAAAAATTTGTTTCACCAAACACCTCATCGCAGACTTTTCGTAGATTACTAAATTCAGAATCATCCATTGATATGAAAATTACACCATTATCTTTGAGAAGATTCTTTGCCAACTTAAGTCTTGAATACATCATGCTCAGCCAATCTGAATGGAATCGACCGTTAGATTCTGTATTTGCTACCAAGCGACCCTCTTCGTGGTCCGTTTGTTTTGATTTTTCCAAGTATTCCTCAGTACTTTCAGCAAAATCATCGTCGTAGATAAAATCATTTCCCGTGTTGTAGGGAGGATCGATGTAGATCATTTTTACCTGTCCTAGGTAGGTTTCCTGTAGCAGCTTAAGTGCCTCCAGATTGTCACCTTCAATATAAAGATTCTGAGTGGTATCAAAATCCACGCTTTCTTCCCGGCAGGGGCGCAATGTTTTGGCAATCGGAGCATTAGCAGCAAGCAAGGCTTCGCTTTTCCCCGGCCAATCGAGGCGATACCGTTCCTGAGGGCCTTCGACGATGTGATTGGACAGTTCTTGGCGGAGTTGATCAAAATCAATTTTGCGCTCGATCTTGCCATGCTCACTTAAAGCCTCCGTAACGCATGAAGGAAACAGTTTGGCAATCTTCTCGATATTTTCTTTGGTCAGGTCAGGGGTATGCAGTTTCGCTTTATCCATGTTGTTTATCTATTTCTGGCATTGTGAAATTTGAGATCTTACGGCACGTAATTTCTGATTCAATCCAACTTTACGATTGAATTGCTTCTCTTTTCGCAGTTTTTTTTCGAGTTTTTCAGCTTCACGAATGAAGGATTTCCATTTTTCGCAACGCTTGCTCCAATCCCATGTCGATTCATTTGATCGACACTTCAAAGGTAGCAGTGGGGCAAGCATCTGAGTCCAGAGGTCTTCAAGATTGATCGCGGTAGGTAAGTGCTGTCGTCTGAGTTGTGACTCAACTATCCAGTCTGAATGAAAATGTTCCGAGAGGACTTGCTGGGTAAAGTCGGCCTCACTCTGACGCTTAATGGCAGCGACAAAACGGAATCTATCATTGGAGATGACTTCAAACCAGATGGGAAAACGAATGGAATGGTCCAAAAGAGTCAGTATTGAGGGATGAAGTTCACGTCCTTTTAACCATAGGGTTATGATCTGAATTTCTTTGATCTCCGAATTCGCTGGCAAATTAATGGTTTCTGGGGCGAGTTTGTAAGACCACTCAATTTGTTCAATCTGAGAGGTGATGAGTTGCTTTGTTTTATGGGTAACTCCGCTGTAACGGTAGATCGTCGCTTTGCGAATAGGTTTCCCGAAATAGGCTTGATCAGGGTAGTGATACATAGATCTAATCGATGACTAAATACGCTTCTCTTCCGCCTGCAAATGGAGTGGGATCAATCCGTGTATCTAATGTCGCTAAACGAGCACTTTTGTGAATGGTTAATGCTAATAAATAGTGGTCCGTTAATTTTTTAGATGATGGTAGGTTGGAGTAACTGCGCAGGGAGATCATGTCTGGCCAGAATTCGTGGCGAGGAATGGAGCAGAGGCCGTTGAGTAGTTCTTGAGCAAGCGCTGGTGAACCAGGTCCTTTTGGGTAGTTATGGCCACCAAGAATACGAAGAAACCCATTTTCCGTAATGGGACACGTTGCCCACCCGGTTTCTCGGTGTGTTTCGAAAAAACGCTGAGCTCGCTGATGGTGGGTGTGATCTGCATCGGCTAATGCGATGAGGACGTTGACATCTAGAAGCATCATAGCGGGTTAAGAACTTGAGCGATCTTCGTTCTCCTCCATGAGTTTGTAGACTAATTCGCTGGTGACCCGCACCCCGCGCTTTTTGAGTCGTAGTATCCCTGTTTCCGTGGTTTCTATAAGATCCTTGAAATCAGAGGCCGATGTCATTGTGGTCGGATGAATAATGAGGAATGTAATGAGTTCAAAGTCATCTAATCCAGAAATGGTGTCACGTAATGCAGTGGTTTGGCTGCCAGTAAATAAGCTTTCGACATCGTCTTCTTCCTTCACCTCGATCATGGATTGAATGGCTTGGGTGAGTAGGTCGGAGTAGGTTTCCATTCTGCGACCATCTTTGGTGGTCTCGTTAAAGATCTTGGCAATCTCTTGCAACGGCTGGTCTTTGCCCTTACATGCCGCACGTGTGAGATCCAGAAGTCTCTTGACGTCCGTATGGCGAACTAAGACCTCTCCATCTAAGCCCATATAGACGAGATAATAGGGGTGAAGTCGGTTTTGTTGGTGGATGTTAACGCCGTGGTTTCGATTCCTCAGTGTATAGATAACACCAGATTTGAGGCCACGTTCCAAATCTGCCGGAACAACCGAGTGCATTCCGTTTGGAACTCTAGATAGGTCTCGTTCTGATTTGAGGTAATTTAATAAATCCATTCGGAAGTCGTTAAGGCCAAGGTCTGTAATGGCGACTCCAGTTTTGAGGTCTTCCATATCGATGACTTCCTCTTGAAGTCGTCGCAGTTGCTCTTTGCGGTAAGAGAGATCATTAGCTTTTGCTCGGAGGGGGTTGTCATCACCTGTGGCGGTGACGTCTGCGATAATCATCCGATTTTCAACGCGTTCCCGAAGGTTGATGTATTCGTCCAAAGAGATATCAGGCCAGTAGTTGACGAGTTGGATGACGTCATTCTTAGAGCCAATACGATCAATACGACCAAAACGCTGGATAATTCTGACGGGATTCCAGTGGATGTCGTAATTGATGAGGTAGTCACAGTCTTGGAGGTTTTGACCTTCTGAAATACAGTCTGTGCCGATGAGAAGATCGAGTTCGGCGTCCTCATCGGGAAAGATTTCCTGCTTATGTTTGGAAATCGGGGAGAAGAGGCACAAGAGTTTTTGGTAGTCATAACCTTTACCGAGTGTGCAGTGGGGTGTGCTATCCCCTGTGACGATTCCTGTGTGCAATTGATGTTTGCTTAAGTGTTCAGAGGCGATGTTTTCATAGAGGTAGTGAGCGGTGTCAGAAAATGCGGTGAAGATGATAATCTTCTTATTGCCTGAGTTGATAGGTGAAGCGAGTTTGGTTTCGATGAGGGTTTTAAGGTCTTGAAGTTTTGCGTCATGTTCTGGAGTAATCTTCTCCATTTCCGCTAGTAACTCGTCGATGACCTTTAGGTCTGCTTCCAAGTCGCGTTTCCACTCTGGCAAGTTCATGTCTTCCAAGCGAACGACGACTTTTTTCCCAGTCACTTCATCATCGTTTGGATCCGGCCAATCGTCAGCATCGGGATCAAGATTTTCGTAGTAAGAAGACTGGTCATTGACGGAGCCGTCTTTTCCTGTTTTTTCGTAACGTTCAATTCTCTCTAGATTAGAGAGATTGTTATCGCGAAGCTTATTAAGAGTGATACGAAATGAATAAACAGAGCTTTCTAGTCGCTTAAGTAGATTAACCGTCATGAGCGCTTGTAAGCTGCGCTCACGATCTGCCTGCCGGAGCTTCCCGCCGCCTGAAGCTACCTCGGTGTCATAAATTTCAGCATATTTAGCAATACGACTATCCAGGAGGTAATTAATAGGAGCATAGACTGCTAAGTTTAGTTTTCTTAATTCTTCGTATATTGCGTTGTAATCAAATATGTCACTTCTATGGGTAAGGGGAGGATGAATCGGGATGGGAAAAAGTCGTTTAGGGAATTTGCCGATTTCACTCGTATCGTAGAACGTTTCGATATGCTTACGTGACCTTGCAATCGTCACATTGTCTAGGAGCTCAAAAAAATCAAAATCTAAGGTTTTAAGAATCGCATCGGGAGTGCGTTCTTCCGGTGGTAGTTTTGACCACATATTAAAACTGGCCTGGGCTCGTTTGAAGATTTCATCGACACTTCTGCCTACCTTGAGTTTGGAATGAAATTTCTCAGAATCTCCCTCGTAAGCTAAGGCAAGTTGGTTGCGTAGGTCTGTGAAACGATTATTTACCGGAGTAGCCGATAACATCATGACTTTTGTTTCAACGCCATCTTGTATGATACGCTTCATTAAACGCTCATATCGGGTTTCTCTGCCCTTAAAGGTCTCGTTGTTGCGGAAATTATGAGACTCGTCGATCACCACTAAATCATAATTACCCCAATTGATCAGGCTAAGGTCTATATTGAGCGACATACCCTTATCACGCTGCAAATCGGTATGGCACAGCACATCATAACTAAAGCGATCTTCAGAGAATTGGTTGGTTACGACGTTGGTATTGTAGTTTAACCAGTTTTCAGCGAGCTTCTTAGGGCAAAGAACCAAGACGGATTTATTGCGAAGTTCATAGTATTTAATCACAGCTAATGCCGTGAAGGTTTTTCCTAAACCAACACTATCTGCGAGAATACAACCATTGTAATGTTCCAATTTATTGATGATTCCAGTAGCTGCATCGCGTTGAAAATTGAACAATTTTTCCCAAATAAGGCTGTCTTGATAGCCTGTTCGGTCGTTGGGTAAAACGTCCTCATCGAGGTTTTCCAGAAACTCATTAAATATATTATAAAGAGTCAGAAAATAAATCAGCTCCGGTGGATTTTCTCTGTAAACAGAATCCATATGGTCGATGACAGTATCGGTGACATTAACTACTTTATCTTCTGAACTCCAAATTTGATCAAATAGGTCTGAATATTTTTGCGTTCCTTCTCCCTCCTCAAATTTGGTGATGTAATTGGATACGGCGTCTCCCTTTTGGTAGCCTAAGTCAACTGCGGTAAAGCCATGTAGGGGAAGATATACAGTGTTTCCGTCTGGGTGCAGCACGCAAGCAAACTGCTGCATGGGGTCTTTACTTTTATTTGAGCGAAAAGTCGCTTTTCTGCGCATCCATGAAGCACAATCCTTAGCTAAGGCGCGTTGGGTGAGTTGATTGCGTAGCTTTACCTCAAATTCACTACCGTAGAGGCTGCGTTCGCGATTGAGCTTGGGAATAAAAAACTCACGGTGCTCTTTGTTAATCCTATCCGTGGCTTTTTCGGCGGTGAATGTAGGGGAAGTAAAAACAAATTCTAGCGAATCGATATGCTCAAGGTTTTCACGTAATGCTTCATACGTGTACATGGAAAATGAGGAGGCAGCTATTTTCAGGCGCGCCCCCGGCTTTAGTGCATTCTTAAGGCTATCACCGAAAAGAATATTAATATTATCAACTATTTCCATTGATACTCGATTGATTGTCTATCACAGAATACTTAACAATAACAGTGTTGGCTTGAAATATAGTCAAATTTTTGGAGTTAGTTGCCAAGGTTAGGAGATAGGCATTTAGTGGCTTTAAGGCTTCCGTCTATAAATGGATACAATAGCTACTGCATTATGTATTTTGCTGTTCTTGATTTGACCATAATCTGGTGAGATGACCTCATCGTCTCTATCTACGCGGGAGCGACCGAATATCGCCAGGTTGGTGACAGGTCTTCTAAATGAAGAAGTATGATTTGAGAATTCAGAAGTTTGGAAAAACAGGAAAGTTCACTGAGGGTAGGGAAGTGGGGGCTACTTTTTCCTGGCTCGGTACTTTTTAGCGGGTTCTTTTAGGGTGAAGCCGATGAAGGGTTTCTTCTTTTCCGGGCCGGGCTGCAAAAGGGGGAGCAGTTGCTGGTAGATTTCGCTCAAGAGCGTGTCATGCTCGAGCAGGGTGCGGTCGATTTCGGCCAAACGCTTGAGGATAGCTTGATTGGCAGTCAGTGCCTCACGCTGTTTGACGAAGGCGCGGATGATGTAAACACTCATGGCCACGGCTTCCTTGCTATTCAGCACGTTGGCAGCCATCAGAGCACCGTGTTCGGTGAAGGCGTAAGGACGGGTGCGACGTCCACCGTGGGTTGAACTTGAGGTCGCAAATTGCGACTTCAAGATGGTACCTTTCTTATTATCAGCTGTTTGTGTACTTGAGGTGCCCAATTGGCACTTCAAGTTGTCCCATTCCTCTTTGGTGAGCTGGAACATGAAATCTTCGGGAAAACGTTGGCGGTTGCGACGAATTTGCTCATTCAATCGTTTAGTTTCGACGCCATAGAGCATGGCGAGATCGGCATCCAGAATGACGGGGGTATTACGGATGGTCAGGAGCGGAATCTTGGGGTCGGGCTTTTTCTTTGGCATGTTGTTGAAGCTAATTAGCACGCGAACTGGCGACAAGTCGCAAGTAGCTGAAATGAATTCCGTAGTCTATATTGACACTTCTTGTGAAAAATAATACTGTATTATCTATGCGCACTACAATATTACTGGAAGATGAGTTGGCGGAGAGTCTGCGGCGTAAAGCACGGGAGCGAAATCAAAGTTTGAGCGCGTTTCTGGCCGAGGCGGGTCGGGCGGCCTTGAAATCAGAAGCCTTGCCGGTAGATGATTCGTTTGAGCTGGTCACTTATGGTGAAGGGGGGGCACTGCAGGGAGTGAATCTGGATCGCACCGGTGATCTTGTGGTGGATGAGGACCGCAATCAGTTCGGTTCATGAAGTTGTGTGATGTGAATGTGCTGGTCTATGCGCATCGGCCCGACGCGACCGAGGAGCATGACCAGTATGCAACCTGGCTGACGCAGGTGGCGACCGGAACGGCAGCATTCGGTTTATCCGAAAATGTGTTGAGTGGATTTGTGCGAGTGGTGACCAATCCTAAAGTGTTTCACAACCCGACGCCGGTCGATGAGGCATTCAAATTCTGTCAACAGCTGCGCCAGCGACCCCAGGCGTGTGTGCTGCGACCGGGCGAGCGGAGCTGGCAGATTTTTGAAAGGCTGTGCCGTGAACTGCCGGCTAAGGGGAAGCTGGTAGCGGATGCCTGGCACGCCGCGCTGGCGATGGAGTATGACTGCGAGTGGATTTCCACGGATTCGGATTTCAGCCGATTCAAGAATCTGAAATGGCAGCATCCACTGCGGTGAATTTTAAGGATGAGGAATTCTGCGGCGAGAGAGAAAGTCATGCCTGAAAGGCAGCCTAGAATTTGCGGAGCACTGAAAACTTAGCAGTGGAACTGGAATCGAATTATCCCAACAAAGTAGGGATTGTCGCTAGTTGTGCTTCGCAAAATTTGGGGTGTCATAATTATGACAGCGACCTCGCACGCTCGAGTTCGCTTCTCTGTGGAAGAAGAAACCCCCAGAAGGGGGATTTCTGCGGCGAGAGAGGTCAGAAACCTAAGGTTTCTACAATCTGACCGAGGGGAAGATCATCGAAGATTATCTCTCAGAGCATCTTTTTCTCTGAAAAAATATGCGGCGAGAGAGAATCGAACTCTCGCTACCA
>JBCCKK010000081.1:0-11747 GCA_039027395.1 Verrucomicrobiota bacterium
CAACGATTTGCATATATTCTAAATTGAGAAAAGAGGGGTTTGTGACAATTTGTAAATACAAAGTATTTATAAATGAAGTACACAACTTTCTTAAATCAACGACTAAAACCAAAGAGAGGGCGTGATTTCCGGCGAGGTTTTAGCATGATTGAACTGCTCGCCGTTCTCACCATAATCGTGACGTTAACTACCGTAGGTGTCGTCTCAACCAAGGGTTTTTCCGCAAATGGATTTAACGGCGCATTAACTTCGATTTCAGCAACGATCGACCAAGCCCGCCAATATGCCATCAGTCAAAATACATATGTCTGGGTTGCAATGAATGAACAAACGATCAACTCCCAAAACACGATAAGTATTGCCATTCTCGCATCAGTCGATGGGACGGATTCCATCAATTGGTCAGGCATTCCAACTCAGGATGATCCAAATCTCACGTTGGTCTCTAAGATTATGACGATTCCAGCGCTCCGGCTTTCGGCAGCGGATCCTCTGAAAACTCGGATTCCTGATGCTCCGACTACATCTGCAAGTGATCTAGCCAACACCATTACATTCAGAGTTCGGCATCCTGAACTAGGAGGTGTTACTAACTTTGATCAAGTTCTCCAGTTCAGTCCTCGTGGAGAAGCGCGAACAGCGCAATCATTGAGTGGATATATTGATTTTGGACTAGAACCTTCGGACAACCAAAACCAGAATGCCGCCATCATCCGAATCCTAGGATTCACCGGCACAACTAAAGTCTATCGTCTATGACGAACTGGGGAGCCAGAAAAGAGAAACTAGGGTTTTCCCTCACCGAAATTGTTATCGCCCTCGGAGTTGTTTCCTTTGGACTCGTTTCTCTCCTTGGACTCTTCTCCACGGGACTAAAAACCAACAAAGAATCAATGGAGGATGTCCAAGCTGCCAATCTTGTATCTCTTGTATTATCCGAACGACGAGCTGCCCCGTTAGCATCGAGTGGTTATGCAGCTAACTTTGCTATTCCCCCTCTGGATAATCCCA
Organism: Verrucomicrobiota bacterium; assembly: GCA_039027395.1. GTDB lineage: Bacteria > Verrucomicrobiota > Verrucomicrobiia > Methylacidiphilales > JBCBYL01 > JBCCKK01. The sequence goes on from JBCCKK010000081.1 coordinate 1,012, forward strand.
CCATGTCAGCAACAAATCCCACCCAACCTGAGTTGCAAACGGCATACCTGACCAAGGAAGGGGTTGTATCTGGGAGTCTTTCTGATCGCTACTATCGCATGTCCTATTGGATACAACCTGCCGAACAACAAGTCGTTCCCGTTTACATTGCCCTAAGTCACCCTTGGCAAACAACCAGCTATACGGAAGCCACTACACTCTACGAAGTGCTCACCCATATTAACTTAGATCAATGAGCTCAGGTCATCGTCATCTCAAGCAAATCCAAAATGGATTTTCTCTGATTGAGCTTCTTGCAGCAATGGCGGTTCTCGCAATCATGTTCGCCATTCTAGGGCAGATATTTTCTCTCGCTAGTAAAAGCATGAGCGACGGAAAACGACGGGTAGATCACTTTTCAACAGCTCGGTCTGCCTTGGATCTCATTGCTACGGATATCCAGTCAGGAATATTTCGCGATGACCTTCCTGCATTTAGGGATGCTTCAGGAGCTACGGCACCGGTCTTCTACACAAGTCGCTCCGGAATCGGCGGTGACCGTGAACTTTCTCTGATCCGATATCAATTAGACACGACTGAATCAATTCTCCAACGAGGTTCATTGGGGGTTAATTGGGCACACGACACAAACACACTCCCCATCGGATTTAACCTTTCTTCCCAACTTCCTTTAGAAGCAAATATATCGACTAGTCAGGTCTTCGATGTGGCCTTTGGTGCCCTCGCCCTGGAAATCTACTTTCTTAACAGCGATGGATCTATCACCGACACCTATTCATCGAATGCCCGAACCCTTATCGTTTCAATTGCTGTAGCTGACGAGAAAAACCTCAATATTCTTAAACAGTCTGGACAAATCAACACCCTGGTTTCCCGACTAAACAAACAAACAATACTTACAGAAAGATATCGAAGCTATTGGGATACGCAGCTCAACGATCCGTCCTTCCTAGCTTCGGTTTCTGTTCCTGCTCGTCAGAGTATTAGTATTTTCGAACGAAGCATCAAACTTCCATGAACCCCAACCAATCCCAAGGGAACCCGAACACTGAGAGTCGTCGAGGGATTGCCCTCCTTTCGATTCTTTTCTATCTAGCCATTGTAAGCCTTTTGGTTGTTACATTTATGACCATGGTTCGGCTAGAGCGTTCAGCGAGTCGAAATTATAGTCAGTCACTCAAGGCGGAGCAATTTGCTCTTGGCTCCCTTGATTACGTAATTCAACAGCTAAGACAACAAATCACAGCTGGATCCGATACCCAAACGGTTAATAGTGAAATCATTTACACACCCAAAACAAACATTTCAGTTCGCCCGGCCAAGATTGGAACAATTCCGGCTTCACCTAATCTTCTTCAAAAGAGTCTAGGTGACAATACAGCGTTTAACACCGCATTCCCGACTCCAGATTACGATGCAAGCTTACTTCCCACAAACCTTGCCTCAACAGTAAGCACCACAACCGATTCCTGGGGTGGGCGCTCCATTAGTCTAGATCGTTGGAACCGCCCTCAATTGGCTACATTTTCTCAAAACTCAGAAACCCCAGATTGGGTGCTGCTCACTCGATCTGGTTTACAGCAATTTACTTCATTTGCTTCCACAGTTACTAACAGAAGTTCAAACAACTTTGTCATCGGACGATTTGCCTATACGATTTACGACCTAGGCGGTTTGATAAACATCAATAGCGCCGGATTTCGCCCAAGTCATGAACTCGATGTCAGCGATCGCCTCGACACTAAAGCCTCTCTAGCTTGGGCAGATCTAACCGAGCTAGGGCTTTCAGGGGGCCAGATTGAAGGTCTGGTCACCTGGCGCAACGCAAGAAATAGCACTTCATCGTCTCAATATACAAGTTACGTGGAAACTACAGCGACAGAATCCGGATTCGCACGTGCGGATGGAGATCTGAACTCTTCCGACAACCGCTTTGTCACGCGGCAAGATTTGATCCAATATGCACAAGTAAATGGGTTTACGAATCAACTAGATCTTCTGACTCACTTTCAAGCCCATTTAAATCTACCAAGCCACTCATTGGGCACATCAGCGGCAACGGAGAATCCAGATTTCTCTGCTGTCAGAATCAATGGTACACCACTTCAACGGTTTCCTTTAGATCGCCTTAAACTTCTGGAATCGATAAATCCTTCGATCACGCAGCTATCCAATATTGCTGCCTATTTTGGTTTGGCACCTGTTTCAGGATTTTCCGTAACTAAACGGCATTGGGTCTACAACCAAGGCTCATCTACAGAACCCATTAAATCCATCGACACGGTCATCGCAGAAAATCGACAACCTAACTTCTTCGAAATGCTCTATGCGACTCTTGAAAATGATACTCTAGGCCAGGACGGAGGTAACAATATTGCTTACACCAGCGCGAGTGACTCGAATAAATTTCACCAAATCATTCGTATTGGTGCCGCTATTATCGATCAATATGATGCCGATGGCTATCCAACGATCATCAACTTCACAGACCAATCAACAGCTGCGTTCCAGCACTATGGGATTGAAAATTTACCCTACTTCTCTGAACTCATTCTCAAGTTTAGAGCCATTCCTAACAGCAGTACGCCACCTACAGCCACCGTTGAACATTATCTATTCTGCGAACTCTGGAATCCACATCAGGGAACGGCGCCAGCAAATGGCCCCTCACAAATTCGTGTTTTAATTAACGACTCGGCTACCTGGCGTATCAATGCCGTAGAAGAAATTGGATCGAATCAATTCAACTTTGGACTGGTAGACACGGGTACCTTTGGTGCGTTGCCCTACACATCCATTGATATTGGGAGTGTAGGAAACTACTCGAACCCTACCGTTATCAACACGGGAAATGCCTCGAGCTCCTATGATCTTGGAGCTCCTCTTATTTTTAACGGCTGGAAATTTACAGATGCAAGCGATCTTCCTCAGCTAGCCCAGCAGCTAGTAATTGATGATGCGGTCTTCCAACTTCAATATTTTACCGGTTCTGAATGGCAAACATACAATACATTTGGGGGCCTTCTTTTTGACGATGGAACTGTTTTGCGAGAAAGTGGAATTCAAAACCATGGCCCGTTTTACTTTCGAGACGATGTGGAGGAAATCGCACCTCGTTCACCTGAGCGAACCGTCATAAGCACGCTAAAATCGGATCCAAGAACTCAGAGATTCGGGGCCTCAGCCAGCAATATGACTTGGCAATCTTTCAGCCCATTAAACACCTCTCTGGCACCTAATGGACAGAATCTTGGATCGAACAACGAACAGGTTATCACTGAATCGCAAGCAAGCTTCTATTCGGGTAGTTCTGGGGCCTATCCAGCCCGACTTTGGACAAACACATATACAGGACATCAAGCCCCTGATCGCGATGGAGTCACACGACCTGGAGATGGCTTTCTCACGCAATCAACAACAAATAATACTAGCAACCCTTTTCACTCTACGGGAACGGATTATCGCCCAATCATATTGAATCGAGAGTTTCGAAGTGTTGCCGAGCTTGGCTACGCATTCCGAGATCAGCCTTGGAAAACACTCGATCTATTCTCTGCGGATTCAGCCGACGCTCGCCTATTAGACGCATTCAGTCTCTATGAACAAACTTCTGGCAATACCCGTCATGATCTGGTCGACCTCAACACACCACATCCAGAAGTTCTGGCTGCTTTGATTACCAAGACTCGACTGAATCCGAATAGCTCCGCGACAACAAACACTATTAGCTCAAGCGACGCCAACACTCTCGCGCAACAGATTACAAATTACACGGAAAACCAACCGTTTGAAAACATCGCTGATCTAGTGAATGAATTCGATGACTATTCGGGCTCTTCACCATCCCTAAGCTCAAGCTCGCCAAGTATCACCTTACTCTCAATTTCAAAGATTGCCCGGGAATCACTTCCTAGATCACTCGCATCCACAACTTCAACTCGGACCTGGAATTTAATGATCGATCTCATCGCTCAAAGCGGAAGTTATCCCCCAACCGCAAGTGGCTTAGCAGATTTCAAAATTGAAGGAGAACGCCGGTATTGGCTGCACTTGTCCATTGATCGCTACACGGGAGAAGTCGTGAATCGACAGCTAGAAATCGTATATGAATAATTACTACCTAAATGTTGTCAGTTTCTTGTTCGGCCTATCGTATGCAACCACAAATGTATTTGGTGAAACTCCCAGTATACCTCCCCAAATTTCTCCATTCCCAGAGAACATTACATACACTCTCGAATTCTTAAACGAACCAGAAGAAGAAGCTCAACTCTCTCAAAGAGCAATTGAGAGGATTCATATTATTCAGCGAGGAACGGACCATTACGCCAAGGTCTCGTATACCTCAGGTCGAACCAGAGAATATTGGATAAAAGACGGCTATTCGATTTCACCCGCCAGTGAAACCGTTTATTCAATCATCAAAGCTTCCTCGAATTACCGGCCTTACCCATACTATTCTTCCTCGTTTCTAGGTCACGAAATTGTGGAAGATCAAAACTACCAAGGAATCAGCCCTACGCCTGAAGGAGAAAATCACCATTACTTTAAAAGTCGATTTCAAACAGCCCAAATACTTAATGATCCAAGTGCACGATCCGAAGAAAAGAGCTCCCACGTTTGGCTTGATACCAAAACGCTCAAGCCATCGTTCTGGCAACACGAAAACACAAAGATAAAGATTCAATATGAATCTGCCCGCCGGGCTATCCCACCTCTCTCAGATGCTGCCAAGACTGCTTGGAAACGATTTAATCGAGAACAAACCCTTCTCAATAAAATGCGGATGAACTAAGAGCGATTACAACGATTTGCAATCCGCCACCTTTGTTATTCACTTTAATTTGCTAGATACTCTTAAAATGAGAATTTTCACCTATTCTGCTCTAATAGCAGTCACTTTATTAGCTTCAGCAAGCCATGCCCGCTGGGAGCCGGTTGAATTTACAAATGCTGAACTCCGAGAAAAGGGAACACTTACTGGAGATGGATGCCAATGGGTTCGCGCTCTAGCAGTAGATTCCAACGATGGCAGATTCATGCTTTGGTGTACGGACGTTGGCGGTCTATTTCGATCACTTGATTCAGGAAAGAACTGGGAACCTACAAATGTTGGTTTTCATTCTAGAGGAAGCAGTGGCGTTGCCATCGATCCAAACAATCCCAACCGTGCGGTCGTAATTGCCGCAAACTCCGTTGCTCATCATTTCAACGGAATCTATATCACGACCGACCAGGCAGCCTCCTGGAAACAAGTTCTCTCCGTAGAAATGGGAGCAGGTCAAGATCGACGAACTCAGGTGGTTTATGATCCGACGTCTTTTGATAAAACTCTCGGTTACACCACAACGCTTTATTGGTCGACATTAAGCGATGACAAACCGACTTGGGGAGAATCCAAACTTTCGGCATCTTTCTATAAATCGGTAGATGGAGGGAGCAACTGGATAAAAGTCGATGGCGGAGAGAAGGTTGCTGATGCTTACTTAGCGATTCACCCAAACAAAGGGTATATTTATGCAGGAACTCCTAAGGGGTTTTATATTTCCCAGGATGGCGGAACATCTTGGAAGAAAACACTATCCAAAGAAGTCACAGGGCTTTCCGTCTCGAAAACTCGTCCCGAAAGCGTTTACATTAGTCTGACGGACAAAATTCTCCGGTCCGATGACGAAGGAGAAACTTGGACTGATCTGGAATCTGCAGGCACGATCATGGCCGCTGAATCCACTTTTCGAAACATAACTGTATCTCCAAGTGATCCAAGCCGTATCGTTCTTTGGAGAGAGTCTCCAAACTGGAATTGGCCTCGGTTCTACTCCAAAGATGGCGGCCAATCTTGGAATGAATCTATCATTAAAAAAGACAAGGTCATTGTTCCTACCAACTCCCGGCAAGCCTTATTTTCATTTCACCCCTCAAATCCAGACATCATTCTTTCCACGGGCGGTGACTACCCGACACTCTCATATAATGGCGGAGAGACATACACCTTCGCAGGTAACGGAGTTAATAATCTCTATGTTGGGTCACCATTTAATTTCAGCCTATCCCATCCGAATGTCTTTTTATTCAGCTCTCAAGACTATGCCAGCCTAGTTACTACGGATGGCGGAAAAAATTGGAAATATCTCGAGGCGATTCCTAGAGGTTGGGGAGGCTTCAACTACGGCGGTTTTGCCGCGGACGAAAGAACTTACATTGTCGGGGATTCAGAAACTCCAGGAGCTCCAAACCGCAGAGTTGTGTCACTCGACGGAGGTCAAAGCTGGGAAGCATCCGAACAGGTTATCGAACCCCATATCAGTAATGCCCATCCTAAGCACTCAAACATCATATTTGCCGGAAGCTTTCGTTCCGAAGATTCAGGACGCACTTGGTCACCAATGACAGATGTTAGCGGTGTCTACACCTATAATATTAAGGACGGGCAACTATTTGGAATCAAACTCGATTCAGACTCCGCTAATTCGACTGTCGTAAAATCATCGGACCAAGGTCAAAATTGGAGCGAAATTTTCTCGTTTCCAAAAAAACTTCAAGACATTGCTTTCGACCCAAAACGGAATCGGATTTACTTTGTTACGGAATGGTCATTCCACTACTGGCAAGACGGAAAAATCACTCAAATTACCAATCTTCCTAAAGATCAAGACGGAGGTACTCGAGTTCTCTCCGTAGCCTTAGATCCTGTGGATTCGTCTATCGTCTATGTTGCAGGAAATCGAAACGCCTTTGCGTCCAATACATCTGCCCTACGTAGTCTTGATGCAGGTGTCACTTGGCAAAACCTAACTCTACTCGACCCACTTGATGGGTCACTTAAAGATGGAGGCAGGGAAAGTCAGTGGGTTCGCGTTCATCCCATCACACGAATTGCTTGGTTCACAACGGGATGCTATGGCATTTGGAAATACGTCGATCCTAAGCTTTCCCCTGAAACTTCTGTGATTCCTCAAGAAGAACCGACAGCCAATCCCGATGAAGCAACGGAATCTATGGAAGAACCAGAAAAACCTCGCTCATTGTGGGAACGCCTGCGGAACATTCTCTCAGGCGAATCCTGATAACAGCATATATTAATCCTCGACCCAATCAGGTTGAAGGTTAATCCGAGAACAGTGACACTTGATAGATCGATGAACCATGTGCTGGTAGTGATACCTTTAAGTTTCCCGTATCAATCCAGGTTTCATTGCTCCAGAGATCCAAGACCGTATATTCCTGGGAATTGAGCCCAAGTTTAGAAAACTCAATCTCAAAACTATCGTGTTGATCACCTAGATTAAATACAGCAACGGAGCCGCAGCCATCTTCACTCTCTAGATACCAAATGGAACATCTGGAGTCCTGAGTAACGAGCTCCCCAAAAGACTCTGATGCATGTAAATTAAGAATATTGGCATTTTTAAGCAGTTCTAACGTTTCTTCGGAGGTCTCAGGTAGATTTCCACCAATAAACAGAGGCGATTTAAACATACACCAAAGCCCCATGAGGGTTCTCTGCTCATCAAGAGTAAAGAACGAATCATGTTCAGGTCCTACAGGACCGCGCTTCGAAAGCCTTCCAATCGGAAGCATATCAGCATCTGGCCACGCTTGGTCTTGACGATAAGGAGCCCACTGCTGGCATAAATTAAATGCTTCTAGAAGTTTATCCCAGTGGTCCCAAAAGTCGGCGCAGATTCTCCACATCTCTGCATGTTTTGCAACGTGCTCCGCTTTTTGCACTGGGCAAGGGCCTGGCGATAAACTCAATATCATGGGCCTGCCGCAGTTGTTCCGAGCTCGATTTATCGCTTCGATTTCCCATTCGTGATAAGGAAATGTCATGTCATCGACTTTAACAAAATCAACTCCCCAACTTGCATAGAGTTCAAAGACGTTATCGTAATACCTCTGAGCTGCCTCTCCGGGTTTAACTCCATACATGTGATTCAACCAACTGCATGTGCTGTCTTTATCCACAAATTCGCTGGGACGGAGCCCTGACACTTGTCCTGGATAATCCGGATAAATCGCCTGTCTCGGAAACCCTCGCATCATGTGAATGCCGAACTTGAGACCTAAACAGTGAATCCGCTCCGCCAAAGGAGCAAACCCCCGTCCATTCTGAGAAGACGGAAACCTTTCCGGAGCAGGCAACAACCGATGATCATGATCCATTGTCAGAAAAGGTCGAAACTGCGAACCTTGATCGGGATTTGCAGAAGCTATAAGTTCCGGATAAGACCAGCAGTAATCAATGACAACATACTCCCAGCCGAATGGCTTGAGGTGCTCTGCCATAAACTCGGCATTGGCAATTACCTCGTGCTCACAGACCATAGATCCAAAGCAATCGTAGCTATTCCAACCTTTCGGAGGATGAGAAAAAGACATCTTCTAAGTCTAGTACAAGCAGAAATCCGAACAATTTCGCCTGATTGCAACTCGTTGTAATCGTCCTATCTATTGCTGAATCGAAGTCTGCCCATCTACCCAAAACCCTTCTGTCATAATTCCGTAGGGGCGTTCGGGAACACCAAGCTCATTTCTTTGCAACATCTGGACCAACAAATCGACCGATGCCTTTCCGACCAAAGCACTATCTTGATTAATCCCACTCCAATCTCCCTGACACTCTTCCCAATCAAGAGTCACTAATCCAAGATCATCTGGCACTTTAAACCCCAAATCAGTCACCCAGTCTCGGACTTCTGGCACAACTGAACAAACCGCATCGGGTTTAAACTTCTCAACCCAATCAGCAAACTCTTGAGCTCCCGTTTTCAAGTCATAGAGCAAAATACTAGCCGGCAAACTTCCCTGTGGTTTCTGCTCCAAGGCAGCCCAAAATCCTGCACTAAATCTTTGCTCAACAATTTCTTCCAAAAAGCCGGGCAGAACCAAACCAATCCGTTCGTAACCCAGCTTCTTCAGTTTCTTGTGAGCAAAAAAACTTGTCGCATACTGGTCGTTTGAAGCGAAATGAAATCCAGGCGATACCGCACGACAACCTAACGTCACGCAAGCAAATCGATCGTACTCGACTGGCATATCCTCTCCTCGTAATGAGTAGTCTTTAAATGGAGGAATCAATACACCTCGAATACCCCGGCTTGCCAGCATCTGGCTCAATCGTTGACGGCTCATGTCAGGTTCACTCGCCCAAAAACGCTCTAAGCGATACCCTAATCGTTTCGATTGCTTTTCGGCACCCTCATGAAACTTCCGTTGAACCGCGTAATCTTTCCAATAGGTAACCGTCGGTAGCGTATCAATCAAAGCGATTACCGCTTTGAACGGTATAGGGCGAGAAGAACGTACCTGGGTCATCAGGGTGCTTACGTACGGATTGGGTTTATAGCCAACTTTTTCAGCCGCTTTTCGGACAAGTTCACAAGTTTCCCTGGAAACTAACGGATCGTTTCTGAGTGCGCGGGAGACGGTGCTCACTGAAACACCCGCTTCTTCAGCAACTTCTTTCATCCTAATAAGCATACTAGTAATTCTACCTCAAATTCTGGCACCAGATTCTATTTATTTTCTAATTCTCTTAATAAACGAGTTAAAGCTATCCCTTTTCGGAAGGCGCTCTAAGTGATATCGCAAACACCGCCAGTGCAGACCTAAACTGCGACGTCGCTTTAATTGCGATGGACTCAATCTTCGATTGCGGCCTAGGATTCTTCCACTCTAGAATATATAGGTACCCCTCTCGCTCTTCATCGACATCAGGCTCGATCCTCCAATGCTTCACCGAATCATTCTCGAAGTGATAGAAATCAGGCCACCAATCCTGAATGTTCGACTGCTGGCTCCAAACCGGTGCCATACAATCTCCGGGAACCGACGGCCCACAAGCAATCAAATGCTGAACTGCGCTACCTCCATCCTCATAGAATATTCTGTATTCTCCGATCGACTCGACATTTTGTGTCACCCAACCACAGGCATGCAAAAAGTAAATGGAAGACGCATACGCATTTGGATACGTCTGCACCTCTTTAGGTAGTGCTTGATTCCTTCGATCTTTTGAAATCATTTTCGACCGAAGCAAAACGGCTTTTTTATTTTCATTTGCCCGCTCACTGATCAAGTTAAACGGAATTCCCTTAACCGAAGTTTCACCATTAGGAACATTATAAAATGATTTATCCCCGAGCCACTCACCTCGTTGCGTTAAAGAGCGGTTTGCTAGCGGTTCGAGGTCCACGTAGAGCCATTCTCCCCGTTTAATGGGCCGTTTCTTGGACATGGGCTTCTTGATGGAGGTACCCTCATCCTCCTCATGGAGTACAGACACCCCATCCTCCACTAAACTTTCCCAATAATCTTGACGATAGTCTCGAGGGGTTTGTCCAAACTCTCTCTTAAACGCATTAGTAAATGCAAACGGGTTATTGTATCCAACACTCCACGAAATCGACTCAATTGGCTCGGAGGACGTTTTCAACAAAAACCCAGCCTTACTTAATCTCAAGAAATTCAGATACTGAATCGGACTACGCCCGTAGACATCTTGGCAAACACGTGACAGCTGTGAGGAACTCAGGTGAGCCAACTCAGCTAGGTCCGATAATTTCCAGGGATGCATCAAATTAGATTCCACAGCTTTCCAAAGCTTTGCCAATCGATTCTCTTGCTCTGGCCTTCTGCCATTACCTAAAGATCTTCGTATTTTGAGAAGCAAAAGATCTAGCCATTGATAAAGGTCCTCTTCCTCACCGTCTCCCTGCATCTCGGAAATCAGC
>JBCCKK010000082.1:0-11741 GCA_039027395.1 Verrucomicrobiota bacterium
AAGACAACAGTTTGCTTAATCTACAAACCCCTCCCGATTGGGTGATGGTAAGTCGCGGAGGAGTGCGGACGTATACATCGGCCGATCTTGGAACCGCTTCTGACAAAAGCTCGGGAAACCAAGATTACGTTCTCGGGAGGTTTGCCTATATGATCTATGAGGTAGGCGGGCTTCTTGATGTGAATGTGGCAGGTCATCCATCAGGAGCAATTGTAGGAGCTCCCACGGAGAGCGAAAAACATCGAAAGGGGGCACTTTCCTATGCAGATCTTACGTTGATTCCTGGAATGACTCAGACCGTTGTCGATCTATTTACTCAATGGCGAGATGTCTCATCACTAGCCTCATTCGGTTTTGATACGGCAACTGCCAACCGCCGAGCTAGTGGTTTTCTTGAAGTTCCGACAGGAGATAACCTTTTGGTAGGACGACAGGATCTGATTCAATATTTTCAACAACAGGGGATTAATCTTCGATCCCTTCCTTTGCTGAGTACGTTTAGTCGTGCGAAGAATGTTCCTTACCATGCTCCCGATCCAGACCGTCCAACGGTCGGAGATTCAGGTGCTGCGAATGATCAATCGTCGGTTCGAGGCAATTATAACGATGATTTATATAATCCCAACTTAGCGAACCTGCGTTGGCCTATTGATGCAACTGTTGGAGGTGTGAGTGTAAGGGCGGGAGAGCCATTTTTATTGAGGCGCTTTGACTTAGACCGTGTCTCGATTCTATCGAATCCTAATGCCAAGTCGTCTGGTTCGTTGGAAGCTGCTCTAGCACTTCAGTATTTCGGGCTCACGTGGAATTCCACATCGAATGCTTGGGAGTATGATCATGGAGATTCCAGCAAGATATTAACGCTTCCCGAATTGATTCAACGAATTGCTTCGGGGTCAATTACTCCAAGGGAACCCGATTTTTTCGAGCTGCTAAAGGCAGGGATCCAACTTGGATCTTTGGGAAGGGATGGAGGTCTCAATTCGGGCCAGAGTCATCCAAGTGATACAACGGCAATGAATGGAACTGTTTTTGTTCGAGACCAAGATCCTCATCATCATGTGCTAGCCATTGGAGCCAATGTTATCGACCAATATGACGGAGATAGTTTCCCGACTGAAATTCGTCACTCCTTTGACCCAGGAGGAGCCTATTCAGCAGTATATGGGATTGAAAACCTACCTTACATTTCGCAAGTCATTCGCTATGCAAGGGCTCGAGATGCGGATACGATTGGTGCCTGGTGGGTGATTGATGTTTGGAATCCCCATCGCAACGATGCTGCTTCTGATTTGCTTGCCGGACCCAGTCAATTCAGAGTTTTACCAGAGGGGCGTAGCACGTTTCAAATCGTAGAGCGTGATAGTGCAGATGTGCCAAGGTCGAATCCTACGAATCCATTGTTGCCAACGATTTCTCTTTCCAGCGATGGAACAAACTTTCTTCAATTTTCAGTGAATTCGAGTCATACGTTTCGCAGTCCGACGACTCTTGATCACACAAATGTTACGGCTTTCGCTCCGACTGAAAATGGAGCAGGTATTGAAAACAAAGTGCGGGGTTTTTATGTCACTGAAGTGGATTCCGCTTATTCACCAAGAAAAGTTCAAGCTCTCCGCCTGAATCCAGAGGATGGGGTTGGGATGAGCTTCATTCTTCAATACAATCACCCAACGTATGGATGGAAGACATATCATGAAATCAAAGAGATTCAGAGAGCTCGGACGACAGCGATTGTGGAAGGTGGTCTTCCTAAAGATTTTACAGATCCACTATTAGCGACTTATAACTTCGAAAAATTGACTCAGACGGCTCGAGCGGATCCTCGGACGGATCGGTTTGGTGGACTTATGTATGACGGTCAGTTTGGGGTTTCGGGTAATCAATTTACGGCTCGCCCCTTTGCTGACAATACGACGCTTAGCGGAAACCGGGTTTTGAATGGGTATCTAACTTGTTTTGGTAGTGCTGCTCAATATGATTCCGCGTCTGGGTTTTCGAAAGGATCTTCAAATGACACGTGGGCTCCTGGCGGTGTCGTTGAAAATGAATCGAGCACATCATCTTCGGATAATCGGGCATTTTATCGAGATCCAGATGGAGTCATTCGTCCGGGAGATGCTTCAAGACTAGTCATCGGGCAGTCGGAGGGTCAAATTCTGCTTCCTAATAATAACGACAGCCGTCCGATTATTCTCGATCGAGCGTTTCGCTCTGTTGCTGAGATGGGTTACACATTTCGCGATCTCCCCGGAAAGTCATTAGATTTCGGTAATGAGGAAAGCGGCGATTTGGCGTTGCTGGATTTATTTACTCTTGGAAACGAGGCCTCTATAACAGCCGGAGTTCTAAACATTAATTCAGCTCCTAGAGAAGTTCTATTGGCGGCTGTCAGTGGTATTCTTTTGGATGAAGAAGCGAGCACCTTGAGTTCGGAACTGCTCACCTCAGGCGAATTAGATAATCTAGGGGATGAGATTCAAGATCTTAAAGATTCGGGTGAATGGGTATTTAGAAACAGAGGAGACGTTTTCAAAGTCTTGGGGGCAAGCGAGGCCTTGGATCGCATTTATACTTCTACGGATGACCAGCGGATTGACTCCCGAAGAGAAGGCCTGGCTCGGGCTTTAGCAGATATCTCGGATACTCGGACTTGGAACGTGATGATCGATGTTATTGTTCAGTCAGGGAAGTATTCACAGGCGGCGACAGATCTCGCTCAATTCAATGTAGAGGGGCAAAAACGCTTTTGGGTGCATGTCGCGATCGATCGATTAACGGGAGAGATATTGGAGCAGCAGTGGGAGACCATCTATGAATAGATTCGTTATATCGGTTTCGGTTTTGTTTGTAGTGATGCAATTGGGATCAATGGTCGAAGGGCAAACGAATAAAGAACGGCCGGAAGTGCCCTCGATTGCAGAACTTGGAGAAAGTGCGACGTATCACATGATTTATGAATATGATTCGGATTCCGATCTTGAAGTGACGGAAGCGGAAATGCGTATTGCTAAAATTACTGTTAGAAAGAGCCAGACAATTCACTACAGCACTGTGGTCTATAAAGATGCTTCACAGTCTGATGTCTGGTTTACAAAAGGACACTATTTATTCGATCGAAGTGAGTGGCAGATGCCTACGGTGATAGGGCCGGGGAATATTCCTCAAAAATATAAAACACCCACTGATTTCATTTTTCTGGATTGGGTTGGCGATCAAACGTTTCAGGGCGAAGTAGAATGGGAAGGAAAACCTTGCTACCATTTTAAAGCGGAGGGAAATCTTTCGAAAGGTAATGCAGAGCAGGGCTTCGATTTCTGGCAAATCGATCCTGGACAAGTATGGATTGATCAGAAGACTCGAAAACCGCTCTACTATCAGGGAGAAGGAATAACAGTTCGTTTTGAATATGGGCGCGGTTCTTCAGTCTTACGAGTCCCGAGTCGTATTGAGAAACGGCTTAGCGAATTCCTCAATCCTTATGCAGAACAAGCTCGATTAAGGAAACTTGCTCGAGAGGGTAAACAAGCTCTCTAGTGGATTGCTTTCTAGCACTCGCTTGTCTTTCGGATTATCGTTTCTCTGTTTTACGATAATAGCCTCGTTGCAGATGAAATACCTCCAAAGAACGATCGAAAGTCACGGAGGGTAGTAAAGCTTCGGTTAACGATATGTTCCTAAATAGAAAGAGCGGCAGGGATTCTGCCGCTCTTTCAAAGATATCTGTTTCAATAACGCAACGTCTCGCGCTATGGGACCAGAACGCCACGAATGACATGGAACATGCCAAAAATCGCAGCGAAGATCATGCCGATGATTCCAATACCGGCAGAGATCTGCATTAGGGCAGGTGCAAAGTCACCAAATGCCGTGACGACTGTAGTTCCGACACCAATGGCGGCACTCACTAGGAAGAAAATTCCAGAAATGCCGACTAGGTAGGTGGATTTGTCACCAACGGAATACCCCGCAAGTTTGGTTATGTAGGGAACTGTTACTATTACTAGACCCAATATCATTAACTCGTAATACATGTGATTCCTTTCTTTCACATTAGAGCCAATCGATCGATCTTGTTGGCTGTTAGCATAATTAATTTACAGCTGCTACTTTTATTAATTTTAATGATAGCATGAGCAACGCTTTAGACAAGCCAAATGTCTTCTATCTGGCTCGGTAACCTATTGAAAATAAACTACTAACATAAGATGAATTAATATCAGCTGGTGGGATAGATTGGGAGAATATGTTTTTCGAGCAAGTTTTGATAAACCCGATTGCCGACCGTGACTGCGTTTTGCTCAACGAGTTTGAGATAGTCATCGCCACTTTGAGCAGCGAGTTTAAACGAGACATGAAACAATTGCCTGAGGCTTAAGTTAAAGAGAGGTTCATCTGGATTGTGAGCAACCAGACGGATCACACTTTCACTGGTCCACTTCTGAGCCTCATCCATGGACGGCAGAGCATCTTTTTGGATATTAAGGACGGGAGCGTAGGGTGCAGTAAGTGAATCGAGCTGTTCCAAAGCTTGGCCGTATAAAGTTTTGACGAACTCAAGAGATTCATCGCCGGCTTCTGCAAGGCCAATAACTTCCTCAAGCCAAGTAGTTCCGGCTGTTTTTGTATGAAGCCCTGCCTGATGTTTCTTAAGAAGGCGATTTATGATTGGATACAAGCTAAACTTGTCACTCCCTGAATGAACGCTGAGTTTCAGGCTTTGCGGTAGACCAAAGGTTTGGACAGCGTAAGAGATTACAAGGAGATCTGATTCGAATTCTTTTTCAAACTGTGTGAGGTCGCCAACGTAGTCTACGCCTTTGTTGAACCTGCCCGTAAACTTCGGAGCGATTGTTTGTGCAGGAATACCTTCTAAAGAGAGGAGACAAAGAATAGCCATGAGTTCCTTGGGACCCTGCGGTGTCTCTGTTTCGTCCATTGAAATTTCAATGGCAAATGGAGTCTCTTTAGAATTCGCAATTTTTTGGTAAAGATCCTTGGCTGCTTCGATGGCTTTTCCATAACTGTTGACTAGTTTGTGCGCCGAATCCTGATCAAAAACAATTGAAGAAGCACAGCCTGGGAGCTCAATCGTTCCTAGATCCATCAAAGCTTCTTCATATCGGGTCCTATTTTCGAAATTCTGAGGTGCTTGCCCTAAGTTTTCGGCGACGTCCAGTGTGAAAAAGTCGCTACACTCAACAAACGGATCGACGGTGGAATCTGTTATGTGGTCAGCGTCGACAAAATACGGTCCGTCAAAACCGAGAGCTTCTACAGCTCGATCCGCTTCAATTCTTAGTGACGGAGGCTTGGTTCCAATGAGTAAGTGTTCACGATTGCTTTTATTCCATACTGGATAGACATCAATGCCCTGGGAGCGAGCCTCCAAGATGGCTTTCAACTGAGCTTCTCCTTGGAGTCCGAAACGATCACCCATACCGAAGGTGTATCTGGGTAAAATTTTCATCAATGAATGATCTGCTTTAGATTGCTCTGCTGGTTGTGTCATGGGTACAGCTTACAAGCTGAGGGTTTCATTGAGAAAATGCATTTTCTATAAAATTTTTGCAAATTAACACACGTTCTCTAATTTTTAGCATATGAGCCAGAAACCATCGAAAGTGCTAATGCTGCTTGGGATGTATGACCCAAATATGCACCGCGGGATTGCCAAGGCAGCAAAAGAGTGGGGTTGGCATTTGGACATCAATATGATGAAAACATTTCGCCTCCCTGAGCGTTGGACCGGGGATGGAATCATTTGTTCTCTCAATAGTGAACGCAGATTAGCGGAGTATATCCTGAATTCTAAAGTGCCGTGTGTCGATCTCTCAATTTGGCGGAGCGATCTTCCTATTCATCGAGTGGTAGCCGATAACCGAAGAATTGGCATGTTAGCGGCGGACCATCTTTCTACCTATGGGCACAAGCATTTTGCATGGTATGCCTACGACCGGACTCCATTTGGAGATGAAAGGTTTCGAGGATATCGGGAGCGACTTGCAAAAGTCGGGTTAAATCCAGAACGGTTAGACGGACGAGGCGCACATAGAATCGATGTGGTTCTGCAAAGACTGAGGAAGCTTTCACGACCTTGTGCGATTTTCGCTAAAAGTGATTTGGATGCTTCTTGGATTATGAGTGCCTGTCTCCAAGAGGGATATCGAGTGCCTGAGGATTTTGCCATACTCGGGGTCGATAATAATGAATTGATCTGTGAGTTGCTCCCAACGGCGTTGTCGAGTGTTTCGCAAAATCAAGAACTCATTGGATATCGGGGTGCTAACGTATTGCAGAGTCTAATGACTGGAAAACGAATTTCGCAAAAAACGCATTTTGTAGAACCTGGAGGTGTTGAAGTCCGACAAAGTACGGATGCAATAGCTGTGGAAGACATTATTGTGCGCCAGACGCTTGAAACAATGAATGCAAAATACCGACATGATATTGAAATCGGTCAGCTAGCAGCCCAGGCAGGTATTCACAGAAATCAATTGGAAGCTCGATTTAAAAAAACGATGCACACAACGATCCATCAGAAGTTGATTGAAATACGGATAGCGAAAGCATCTGAGCTTCTAAAAGAAAGTTTGTTGAGCGTGGAAGATATCGCTGTATTAACTGGGTTTTGTCATGCCCCTCATTTGAGTAGGGTTTTTAAAACACGACGAGGAATATCACCGCTTCATTATCGAAAGTCGTTCTCTCGATGAGTAGTTCAATAGCAAGTTTTTTCAATGTTCTTATTTACCGTTTTCGAACAGATTGGATGAAACAAGACTAGGGTCGTTTTAGGTTTTTGGAATAAGGTGTTAACTGGGCGAAGACTATCGATACAGCGGACCAAAATTGGCGCACGCTCTGAAGTCGGCGCCTTCTAATCCGGCAGTTCCGAAGGCATTCCAAGTACTCGGGCGGAAAATGCATTCTTCTGGAACGTTGTGCATATACACAGGAACCCGCAACATCGCGGCCAGGGTAATGAGATCTGCTCCGATATGGCCACAAGCCATAACGCAATGGTTGGCTCCCCAGTTGTTCATCACGGTGTAGGTGTCTCGGAATGCATGGTTCCCGGTCAATGTAGGAGCAAACCACGTTGTTGGCCAGGTAGGGTTGGTTCGTTCGTCGAGGGCGGTATGAACGTTTTCTGGAAGATCAACAGTGAATCCTTCCGCAATTTGAATCGCTGGGCCTAGACCATCGACAAGATTAATACGGAACATGGTAGCAGGCATGCCTCCTCGAGTGAGGTAACGTGTGGACCATCCTCCCCCGGGAAAGTATTCGGTGATCGATGGATGCCAACTCGTGCTCTCGAGGCACCGGTTTACCTCATCATCAGAGATTTCCCAAAAAGGTTTCATAGTCGGGTTTCCTTGTGAATCGGATTGTTGGCCGGTTCCGTCCAATGTGGCAGGTCCCGAATTAATGAGATGGAGTAGTCCCCCTGCCGCATGCCCTTCCAGCTTATGATCGGTCAGGCGAAGCACCGCATCAGGACTCCAATACGTCCGGAGGTCCGCAAAAATCTGAGCCGTTTGGGTGAGAAGGTAACCCCACAGCATGCCTACACCATTCATTGCGTCGTTTTCGGTTGCTAGAATGTATGGAGCTCGTTTGCCATTCCAATCGAACGAGGAGTTGAGGATGGCCTCCATGAAATCACCATTAGGATAATAGTCGGTCCATTGCCGTTGCCCCTGGAAACCGGCAGCAATGGCTTGATGTCCTTGGGCTTGCTCCTCGAAACCTCGATCGCCCAACCTGGGATTTCCGACCATTAAATCACGGGTGATTAAGGCCATTTTGACGGACGTTTCCCATTCTTGGTCGAGCTGTTCACGAGAGCGTTGGGTTTCATCAGAATTGTAGTCTTTGCCTTCCGAGCAGTTTTCCCGGACCCAAGCTAAAGCCTGTTCATATTCTTCTGAATCGTAGAGTCCTTTGTTGATCCGTCCCGTTAGCTCGGCCATATCGACGGCTTCCACACGCATGCCTAGATATTTTTCGAAGAAGCTTGTATCGACCATTGACCCAGCGATCCCCATGGAGGTTCCCCCGATGGAGAGGTAGGCCTTTCCTCGCATCAAAGCCACCGCAAGTCCTGCTTTAATAAAGCGTAGAATCTTTTCCTCCACATCTTCAGGAATCGAAGTATCGGAAGCTTCCTGAACGTCCCGTCCATAGATGCCAAATGCGGGAACCCCTTTCTGTGTATGTCCTGCAAGCACCGCTGCTAGATAAACAGCACCCGGACGTTCGGTTCCATTGAATCCCCAAACTGCCTTTGGAGTGAGTGGATCCATATCCATCGTTTCGGAGCCATAGCACCAGCAAGGGGTTACGGTTAGTGAAACGCCGACGCCTTCTCGGGCAAATAAGTCGGCAGCATGGGCAGCTTCTTTAACGCCGCCAATGGTTGGAGCGATAATGCATTCGACAGGTCCTCCATTTGGATAAAAGACTTTTTGGGAGATCAGTTCAGCAACTCGTTTTGCCTGATTGCTCGTCTGTTCTTCCAAAGATTCGCGAACGCCACCAAGTCTTCCGTCGATGGTGGGGCGAATACCGATCCTGGGAAGGGAGGTATTGAAAAGAGAGGGAGATGCAACTGGATTCATGATTTTGAATCATAGCAAAATCATCCAGTTGAAATCTTGCGGTTTTAGACCCTTTTTTGTTGGAAAATCGGCGTTTGCTGAAAATAAGGTTGGTAAAACTCTTAGAATGACGTGTGTTGTTTCCTATACTCCAGAGGGGTAAGGGACAATGCTCTGCTAAATTCACGGGTAAAATAACTCTGATCACAGAAGCCGCATTCGACTGCAATTTTAGAAATCCCGTCGGTGCTTTCAAGAAGTTGTCGGCATGCAGCATTTAGGCGGACGTGTTTTAAGTAGCTAAGTGGAGTCATGCCTAAGAGCCGTTTAAATTTCCTCTCGAAAGCGCTTATGGATAAGCAGTCGACGTCTGCTAATTCGGATACTTTGATTTTCTTTCCATAATTTCGGTCCATAAAGTCGAGAACCCTCTGCATTTCGGAAAGAACCAAGGTATTGCGTTTTCTACGATTGAGGTCGCGGGTGATTCCAAAGAGAGCGCAAATCTTTCCTCGGCGAGTGAAAAGTGGGAACTTCGTAGTGATGTGCCAATACGAGTGCCAACCATTCTTAGATAGTAGCTCAATCTTGTTGGTCACTTTTTTGCCATCTCGCAAGACGAGCCGATCTTCCCGCTGGTACCGGTTTGCTAGATAAGAGGGCACGAAATCATGATCGGTTTTTCCGAGAATTGCCAAGGTGTTTGAGCAGTCGAAAAATTCAAGAAGTGCCTGGTTGGCGTAGATGAATTGCCCACTCGTATTTTTGATATAGTAATAGTCGAGGGAATAATTCAAAAGTTCTAAACCGTCCGGATAGAATTCAGTTTCTCTGAGTGCAGCAGTTACGGGGGCCAAATAATTCACGAAAAGGGGATCTATCTTGCCAGTTTTTACTGGCGAGGTTTCAAGTTTTGAATCGTTGTGAATAAGCAATAATAGGAGCACATATAGTAAAAACAAATTTAATATAAACCTTTTTATTGTGAACGATTTCGATCTGATTTATGATTATGTCAATATCCTGTTTTAAGGGTAGGTTGCTTCAATAAGGGATATGAAGTCGAGTGATGTTTTTTTAATTTAAATGAAGGATTGATAATGAATCGCAAGGTGAAAATTGGCAGTATGCTCTACATCAATCGGCAAGATTCTCCCGATATGATTCGGGAATGGGTTCAAATGATGGCCGATGCAAAGCTGAAGCTTTTGCGACTATTTGTTGGATGGGATCTTGTTGAGCCTCGGAAATCAGAATGGAGTTGGGAGCTCTTTGATGCGGCATTTGATGAAGCGCAGATACAGCAGATGGATGTTGTTCCAACATTACACCATGAATCCCCTCCTGGATGGATGAAGGTTACTAAGAATGCTCAAGATAGGTTTGATTTGGAGAACGAAGAATACGTTGAAGCTGCCTATATCTACGTTACCCAGGTTGTCCAGCGCTATAGAAACCACCCCGCTCTTGACTCATGGATTGCATGGAATGAAGCTTGTCTCCATGTTCCTTATGTAGAAAGCATTGTGCCGGCCTTTCAGGAGTATGCGCAGGAGTATTATGGGGATATTAAAGCCTTCAATAAGGTGCACTATCCGCAGTTTGATTTCTTTGAAGATATCGAGTTGAGGCACCTAACGTCCGTTCAGGGTGGACCCGTTCCTTCGCTTATTGAAAAGATCGATTGGCAGCGGTTCTGTGTCCATTACTTGATGAAAAAGTTGGGGAGTGTTATAGAGGTCATTCGTCAAGCTGATCCAGATCATCCGGTTCACGTGAATCCCCACTTGCTTGGTCAGTGTATGTTCCCGATCGGGCAATCCATCTGGAAGGAATCTCGAATCACAGATTTTGCGGGGTTTTCGGCTCATCCAGTTTGGCATAGTACACGATACGGTGAAGACGATATCGAAGAATCGATTAGTCTTTTTAGCGCCTTAGCGAGAAGTGCATCATGTGATCCAACTCGAAAATTTTGGGCTAGTGAATTACAGGGAGGTCCCGCTGTTTTTAGTGGAGTTCGCCGAGGGTGCCCATCTCCGGATGAGATCGACGCCTGGTTATCCACAATTGTCAATGAAGGAGGCAACGGAATCATTTTTTGGTGCTTTAACAATCGCAATGGTGGAATCGAAGCCGGTGAGTGGGCATTGATGAATCAAAGCAATCAGCCTTCTTCCCGGTTGCGTCAGGTTACTGATTTCATCAACGATCTAGAACTCAGCGAAGAAGGTGAGATGAATCCGAAGGTAGAACCTGAAGTCGCCATACTCTATTCAGAGGACAATCTTATTTTACATTATGTGAGTGGGAGTGGAAGTGACGAAAAATCGAATCCTAGGAATAAGGAGTCAGGTGCCGATGCGATCTGTGGAGCATACCGATTATTTTATAACTTAGGAATTTCAGCGGATTTTGTAGATGAAATCAAATTGACCGATTCCGACTTCATGAAACGCTATCGGCTTTTGGTGATCCCAGGAAATACTGTTTTCTCTCGAATGACGGCCCAGGCCGTTGAAGTGTTCGTCAAGAATGGTGCGACGGTTATTGCAGATGGGATGCTTGGTTGGAAGGATGCAAATGGACAAGTCATTCGAGAAAGTTCCGAAGTAGAGCGTATTTTCGGAGCTCGATTGAACGATATTATTCCGTTTGCGGGTCGGGATTCACTGTATCTCCAGAATGGCATATCGATAAAAACGATAGACGCCTGGTTCGTTCAAGTCCTGCTGGATATCTCTCATTCCAATACGAAGATAGAAGGGAGGTGGGAGAACGGAGCTTGCGGATTGACCCAGCTTGAGCATCCGTCAGGGGGGAAGGCAATTTGGATTGGGACAAGTTTTTTTCAGTCAGTGTTTGCTTTCGGGGTGGACAAAGGAGTTGAGAATTGGTTTGCGAAGTGGCTGCTGCGGGAATCGATACAAACTGAATACCATTAGGAATATTGGAACGGTTACAAAACGAATGGATAACTCGTGACAGTGAGAAAAATAGAAAAATGAAAGATAGATATCTAACTTATAGAGGGCCTATTATGGTAGTGGCCCTATTGATTGTTGTTGTGGTCTTTATGTTTTCATCAATGAAGCTACTGACTCAAAATCCAATGCCTAACACACTGAATGGTCG
>JBCCKK010000083.1:0-11674 GCA_039027395.1 Verrucomicrobiota bacterium
AATTAGGAACTATGGCAGTCTCTGAAGAAATCGAAGCGTTGACTGCAATGGCTATTAATCCGATTCGTTTTCTGATTATTCCAAGATTCATTGCTATGCTTATCATGCTTCCAGTTCTCACGGTATTTGGTCATTACATTGGCAATTTTGGAGGTTGGTTCATTTGTAACACGACACTTGATATGACGACAGCAAACTACGTCATACGAGCTCTCGAACGTGCCACCTTCGAAGATCTTTACGTGGGAATGTTGAAGAGTTTTGTATTTGCCTGGTTGATCATCACAATTGCCTGTTATTTCGGAATCACCGTTCGCGGGGGAGCTGAAGGAGTCGGTATCAATACGACCCGCTCCGTTGTCACCTCACTGATCGCCATGCTTGTTGCCAACGTAGTTCTTACTGGAATCTTCTTCTTTGCCTGATGTCTGACGAACCTACAGCTAATACATCATGCGATCGCGGTGACGAAGTCCCGGTGATCGAAGTTACTGATCTAGTCCGGGAGTTCAGCGGTAGAAAAGTCCTCAACGGAATCAATCTCAAGGTATATAAAGGCGACACGCTCATCATCATGGGAGGGAGTGGTTGCGGAAAAAGTACCCTTTTGCGCCACATTATGGGATCACTCAAACCCACATCAGGCTCAATCAAGCTGTTTGGGCAAGAAATTACAGACCTCTCAGAACCGGAGATGAACAAGATTCGTCGCCGATTTGGAATGAATTTCCAGTTCGGGGCACTACTCCAGTCTCTTACGGTTGGAGAAAATGTCGCTTTACCCCTTTTAGAACACAGTGCTGTAGACCCTTCTATTGTAGATTTGGTTGTCAAAATGAAACTCGAACTGGTTGGGCTAACGGGCTTCGAAGATCTAAAGCCAGCCGAGATCAGCGGGGGGATGCGTAAACGCGTAGGACTAGCACGGGCGGTTGCCCTCGACCCTGAGCTCTTGTTTTCGGACGAACCTACCAGCGGTCTCGATCCAGTTATGACCGCTGTGGTCGACAAGCTGACTACCGATCTGACAAAGAACCTCGGGATGACAGCCGTTGTGGTCACCCATGATATGACTAGTGCATTTAGGATCAGCACGCGAATGATTATGCTCGGTGTCGGCGAATCTCAGGGAAAAATTATCGCTGAAGGGAATCCCGAAGAGATTCGAAATCATCCGAATCCAATGTTGCAGCAGTTTATAAAAGGAGAGCCTGATGGACCAATTCCCTTGAAACTCTCTAAAGACGGCTATATCAAGAAACTATTGGGCAGTGATCCCAACAAAGGAGAAGAATCATCATGAAATCCAAAGTGCAGAATCGAACCGATATTATCATCTCTCTGGTGGTTGTTGCCTGTAGTGCATTTTTACTCTGCGCCCTTGCCGTTCCTCTACTCGGCTGGAACTTTGCATCTCAAAAGACGGTCGTTGTCGAACTTCCTACAGCGACCGGTCTCAGACCCAACTCCGAAATCCGCTATGCTGGAGCCCCTGTGGGTAAAATTCTGGAAGTTAAAGCAATTCCCTGGGAAGAACGAACTCGGGAAGGGTATGCAGTTCGCGTGGTGGCAACAATCGATGATGACACACCCGAAATCAAAAAGGATTCTCTCGCAGCCATTTCATCTGACACACTTCTAGCAGAAAAGTTCATTGATATTTCCCCGGGTTCAGCCGCTGCTGAAAATCTGCCTGAAGGACAGCCAATCTATTCCAAAGCAGTCGCTAGCTTTGATGACCTCACACGTGAAGGAATGGTTACTCTCGAAACTATGAACGAAATTTTGGTCACCCTCAAAGCCGAACACCCCGACCTCCCAGGAAAACTCTCAAGCCTCATTACAACAGCAGGTGGCTTAGCGGATAAGGCGGATAGTCTCGTTATCAGTATTTCCAAAGTCTTAGAAAATAACGAAGCAAATCTAAACCAGACCACCAAAGATCTCTACGTGGTTATGCAAAATCTCAAAGTCGTTTCAACCTACTCCAAAGCATTGACGGCAACGCTCGGTAGAAAACCATGGAGAGTCGTTTGGGGAACAGACCCTAATGAATTGCCAACCGAAGAAGAAATTCTTCAGGCCACTAAACCGATCAAGATCGAAGTTCCCAAAGACTAAGCGCTTAGCTTGGCAGGACCGACGACATGTCAGAACAGGGCGGACAAGACAATCGCATCGACGTATTGCTGAAGGTCGCCCGCGAATTGAGTTCTGCCATGGATCTCAATGCCCTTCTTAGTGAAATCCTTATTTCCTCTCAGCAGGTCATGAGAGCGGAAGCCGGCTCCATTTTTCTCCCAGCTCCCGATACCGGGGAACTCATTATCCATTCAGCGAGCGGAGACAAAGCCCCATTGTTAAATGCAACACGGATCCCCAAAGGAATGGGTGTCGCCGGAGCCGTTTTTGAAAATAAAGAAAGCATCAATATTACCGATCCCAAAAATGACCCTCGTCATTACGGTAAAGTGGATGAAAAGACAGGGTTTCAAACTAAGGCAATGATCACCGCCCCCCTACTCAGCGGAGATTCCTGTGTTGGTGTGGTTCAAGTTCTTAATCCTATTGATCGAGATTTTTTCAACGAAGACGACCTTCAGTTTTTTGAAGGCTTCGCGGGACTCATTGCAGCAGCACTCATTCGTCTCGAAGCTCAAAACCGCGAGCTAGCCGCACAGAAAGCCCAACAAGAACTCGAACTTGCTAAAGAAATCCAACAATCGTTTCTGCCTGCGGAGTTTAAGGTGTTTCCAACTTGCCAAGCTCGAATGGTATATTCCCCTGCTCGAGAGGTAGGGGGCGATTTTTGTTTTATTCACCCGCTGGAGGGAGATCGAATTCTATGCGGCCTAGGTGATGTCACTGGAAAGGGAATCCCTGCTGCTTTAACCATGGCGCGGGCAACTGCAGAAATCAAAGGCATGTGTGCTCAACTTGAGAACGATGGCCTAGGAAAATGGGTTAGCGAACTTAACAATCATTTAGCCGAAGAGCTGAGCGGTGGCCGTTTTATTGGAATCACATTTTTATTAGCTGACAACTCCCGCAAGGAAATTAGCGTTTGCAACGCCGGTCAATATTCACCACTCGTTTTCAATGGCCGGGGATGGCGGCTACTTGAATGCCCACCGCAACTTCCACTTGGCATCATGGAAGGGTATGAATACAGCCAATTGTCTTATCCTCTTGAAGCTGGAAATCTATGGATGCTATTTAGCGATGGCATCACAGAGGCCAGAAATCCCCAGGGTGAAGAATATACGGAAGAACGCCTAATATCGGACTGTCCTTCCTGTGCCAACGCTAAAACCGCGTTAGAAACTATCAACAAGACCTGGATTACATTTATGGATGGAACTCCCCAACATGATGATGCTTCGTTGCTCATGCTTGATTGGAGAGGCACAAAACCGCCTCCAACGTTTTGTATGGAATGCACACCAGAAAATTTATGTGGATCCCGAGAATACATTGAACGTTGGGCCAAGTTTTGTGGGTTCGATGACATAACGGTCGGCCAAATTGTGCTGGCCTGTGATGAAGCTACCACCAACGTTTATCGATACGCTTACGAAGGGAAAGGTGGCCCGATAACCTACGAGATTCATTTCAAAGACGGTGAGTTCATTCAGATTACTTTAATCGATCAGGGAATTCCTGCAGATCCCGAGAAAATTAAAGGTCGGAAACTTGAAGACTTACGACCAGGGGGATTGGGAACGGTTCTTCTTCAGCAGGTATTTGACCATGTTGAATATATTCCTCAAAGTATCGGGACGCACCTCGTTTTGAAAAAGCAACTCTCATGTTAATCCTGTTCTTGATTGAGTCCCGCGTGTCGTCTTAAGTTAAGGTGGAAGGTAGACGCACATTTTGCTGATAAGGAGAAATTTTGAAGATCAAGCTATGGGGAACACGCGGGAGTATTCCAACTCCGAGCACACAGTTTTTTAGAACAGCCAAATATGGTGGTGAAACAACATGCGTTTCTATTTTATCCGGCGATCACAAAGTCATTCTTGATGGAGGCTCCGGCCTAAGGCTCCTCGGTCTGGAGATGGCGAAGATGCCAAAACCTTTGCACGCTACATTTCTGTTTAGCCACGTCCACTGGGACCATATCCAAGGCTTCCCGTTTTTCGTTCCAGGCTTTGATAGCCAAAATCACTTTGAACTGTATGGACCCCGCCTTTTAAGTTCTCCCGGGTATGTTGGGAGTATTTTGGAGAAAGCACTAAGAGGTCAACAAGAGGACTTAAACTTTCCAGTCCAATTAAATGATATGCCATGTTCCATGCAATTTCATGACATTACCGAAGGGATGGAAATTAAGCTTTCCGGGGGAGCTACGGAACTAGTTCTTAAAAGCTATCCTTTAAACCACCCCGGGGGATGCTTCGGATACCGGATTCAAGAGTTTGTGGAAGGCAAACCTGAAGGCATCTTTGCTTTCGTCACAGATACCGAACATTTCGAAGACCTCAACCCAAATGTTCAAGCTCTCAGTCAAAATGCAGACCTTGTTTTGCATGATGCTCAATTTACCAAAGACGAATACGAAGGAACTAATGGCAATTATTCCCATAAAGGATGGGGGCATTCCACCTGGGAAATGTCGGTTCGTGAATGCTTGGCCTCCGGGGCTCGAAAGCTTCTACTCCACCATCATGACCCATTACATGATGATGACGCTATCGACAAAATCGAATCAAGTGCGCAAGAGGCAACCAAAGGCACTCCATTAGAGGTCGAAGCCGCTAAGCAGTTCCAAGAGTTCGAAATTTAAGTTTATCTTGGTTAGTCCGTTTAGCCACTAGCACCCAAAACCTCTGGGGTGTCCACCGAATCTAAACAGTCCAAAATCATCTTCGCCTGTTTTCCTGCAGCTCCTCGGTTTTCGCTAAACAAGGCCTGCGCTCTTTCACCAAGAACTTGAGCTTTGTTGGGGTTATCTAATAGCGTTTGAATTTTTTCTTTAAAGTGGCGATTTTCGGCGAGCTGGATGAGCGCCCCTTCTCGCTTAAATTGATCGACGAGATCTCGAAAGTTCGACATCTCTGGACCCACAATGATAGGTTTCCCAAAACGAGCTGCTTCCAGAAAGTTCTGCCCCCCTATCCCAAGAAAACTTTTACCAATCACGTTAATATCGGCAATACCATACAGATAAGCCAATTCTCCCGTCGTATCCACAATCAAAACATCCGGGTCTTGAGATCTCTCTCCTAGATCACTCCGCAACTTAAATGTTAGTGATCTCCTTTGGCACAGGTTTTGAAGCTCCCGCCAACGTTCGGCATGCCTAGGAACGAGGATCACCTTTATCCGTTGTTCCCCTTCATCCAAGTTTTTGATCTGATTCAAAAGGAACTCTTCCTCCTCAGGATGCGTGCTTCCAAAGACAAGAATTTGATCTTTATCACTCCAACCGAGTCGATCTAAAAGTCGCTGATTCTTAAGTTCCACCTCTTCATTGAGTTCTGGGACAACGTCATATTTTAGGCTACCGGTTACAAAGAGTTTGTGAGCCGGAAACCCTGACTCCCGAAACCTCTTAATATCCTGAAGCGATGGTACCCCAACAAAATCTAGGAGAGACAAAAGCGGTCGTGTCCATAGCTGCATTTTTTTGAATCGCCGGTAACTGCGGTCGGAAAGTCGAGCATTTACGACCCAAACAGGCACGTCTTCCAGGTTACAAGCGTATAGAAGGTTAGGCCAAAGCTCTTGCTCGATCAGAATCAACATTGATGGATTCACTGTCTTCAGGCTCTGGTTTACACATACCCAAAGATCGACAGAGTGGAAAATAACAACGACACCTTTGCGTTCAAGAGACTCTGCTAAACGCCTACCTGTGATCGTTGTCGTCGAAAGAACAATACTCTGCTTTGGGTTTCTCTTTCGAATTTCTTCGATCAATACGGAGGCAACCTTAACCTCTCCAACACTCACCGCATGAAACCAAATGGGAGAGTTAAGATCAGCTAACTTCTCCTTTACGTTAGAATTATAGAAGCCAAACCGTTCTTTCCAGCAATAGCTAATCTGCCCCCGTTTCCACATCCTCAAAAAATAATAGGGAAAACTCAGAATCAAAAGTGCTGGTAGCACCGAGTTGTAAATCAACCAGATCATGGAGTGTTAGGCTGCTGGGTGTGCGATGTCATAGGTTCTTCGCAGTCTATCAGTCGTAACCTGAGCATAGATTTGTGTGGTGCTAAGGTTTGCATGGCCGAGCATCTCCTGGACGTTTCTCAAATCTGCTCCGTGATCCAACATATGGGTTGCGAATGTATGCCTAAGTTTGTGAGGGGACAGTCTGGTATCGAGCCCAGCGTGTGCCAGATAAACCTTAAACCTTAACTGAACAGATCGAACCGAAAGACGCAGACCTTTACAATTAACAAAAGCTGCTTCATAGGACTCCTCCAGCTGACTCCTATAATTCTGGTAAGCATCCACAGCTAAATCTCCCAAGACAACTAACCGTTCTTTCTTGCCTTTTCCTAGCACACGAACAACCCCTTGATTTAAGTCGATATCTAAGTCATTAATCTGTATCAGCTCATGAATACGGATACCTGTGCTGTATAAGATTTCCAGAATAGCTAAATCTCTCAGATATTGCCATTCAGCCATTTTTCGCCCTCGCTTTCTCTTCTTGGATTTTCGGGCTGTTTCCATGAGTTCTAAAGGCGCAGAAAAAAACCGCTCTACCTGCTCCTCATTGAAAAAACGGGGCAAACGTTTCTTGTTTGCAGGCAACGTGATATCATTAAGAGGACTCGCTTCTACGTAATGTCGTTTAACCAGATACTTGTAGAAAGATCGAAGGGCTGAGAATCGCAAACGAACAGTAGAAGGGCCGAGATTCTGTTTTACAGAAAGCTCATACAGATATTGGCGAAAATCTGTTGATTTTAGACCTTTCCATGAACTCGCTTTACTATGAAACGAAAAACTGGAAAGTGCCTGACGATAGTTACGAATCGTTTTATCCGAATAGCCTTTTTCAATTTCCAAGAATTTTAAAAAATCGATAACCCAAGCTTGGGGAGCGATCCATCCATCCTCGTTTTCAGGCATTCTTTACAGTGAAGAGAAGTCGCCAGAAATGTACAGCTAAAAGACAGCGGACAGCTATGCGGCCTTCTTTTTAGCCGCCTTTTTCTTAGTAGGCCGAGGAGGAAATTCAAAACCCCATCCCTTGCCTTCTTCGGCATTTGCTACGAGAAACGCATCGAATGGCCTCTTTGTCTTTCTACTGACAAAACCCTTCAAGAGCTCCGTTTTTCCTTCCTTAAGAAATTTAATAACCTGCTCTGACTCAAGTTCACGATCCAAAACCTTTTTAGGCAGACGGAATACCGGTTTACCCTCATCGTTCTTTTTATCCGATACGAACGCTCGATCTGTTTCAAAGATATCGACTTGGAGGGAGGGATGCACACCTAAGGGCTCCACCCCTTCGAAAGAAACCTCGGCTTCGTTTTTCTCGTCGTTTTGCCCCCAATCTAGCTCTAGCTCCCCATCATCTTTCAGCCGCACGTAAGCACTGAACGTATTCCACCCTTGCCGGCTTCTAAATCCATCTAGCGGACCCACTTCGCGCTTCTCCAGTAAAACACGAACTTCTTCAATATCCATGATTCTCCCAGCAATGGCTTTACGGACTACTAAACTTCCATTACGGGATCGAAAGTCTTTCAGAGTTTCAACCATCATTTGTCCACTAAATGGATCTATAAGATCGGTTTCCCGCTTCTCCACAGTTTCAGGATTAAATCCACGAACTGCCTCGACCACATCTCGGGTGACCTGCTGGATTTCTTTCATGAAATCCTCACGAGTAAACTTTCCCTGTTCTACCTCTTTCAGCTTATGCTCCCAGTGCCCTGTCGTCTCAGGTGAATCTAAAGCAGGCACTTTCATCGTTGTCACCGTCTCCAATAGATTGAATGCTTTTACCGTAGGATGCAGATCTCTTTGTTCTCGATAGATATATTCTTGGCTTATGAGTCCTTCAATGATTTGCGCCCGAGTCGCGGGAGTTCCTAGACCCTTCTCTGCCATGGCCTCTCGCAATTCATCATCCTCAACCAGCTTACCCGCTCCCTCCATCGCAGAAAGAAGTGTTGCCTCTGTGTAACGAGCGGGAGGTCTCGTCTCGTCACCTTTTACTTCAATCGATTCAACATTCGCTTTTTCACCTTGAGCCACTGGAACCATATCGGAAGCCGCTTGAGTAGACTCTTTTCCGTAGACCTCTAGCCACCCGGGTTCTTTCAAGATCTTACCCTCAGATTTAAATGCATGCTGTTCCACGCGGCTAATTCGAGTCGTTACCTCGTAAACTGCAGGAGGAAAGAAAATCGCAAGAAATCGGCTAACAACCATATCATAAATCTTCTGCTCTTGCTCTTTTAGAGTCTTGGGGGCTTGTGTTGTCGGAATAATTGCAAAGTGGTCTGACACCTTCGCCTGGTTGAAAATGCGTTTATTCGGAACAACCCATTTGTTATCCAAAATCCTTGAAGCATGAGGACCATAGGGAGACTCCTTCAGGACACCCATAATTTGATTTACCGAGCCAATGTAGTCTTCTGGCAAATGACGACTATCTGTCCTCGGGTAGGTGAGTACCTTGTGCCGCTCGTATAATGCCTGAGCAATTCCTAACGTCGATTTTGCGGAGAAACCAAAGCGTCCATTGGCTTCTCGCTGCAAGCTGGTCAGATCATACAACAACGGTGAGGCCTGGCGGCTTGGCTTTTTCTCTTCCTCAACAACAGCCTCTTTACCTGAGCAAAACTCGGCGATTTCATCTGCCTGTTCTTTAGTCCAAATTCGCTCAGCTCGTTTATCACTAGGGCGCTCACCTCGCTCGGTCTTTGGCTTCTGAAAGCTTTCGTCGAACCAGCGCCCCTCATACACGCCAGCCTTTACCTTAAATTGTCCATGCACTTCCCAATAAGCCACGGGTTCGAAGTCGCGTATTTCATTTTCTCTCTTAACTAGAATCGTAAGCGTGGGCGTCTGCACCCGGCCCACAGTAGTCAATTGAAAGCCTTTCTCTGGAGAATTAAAGGCTGTCAGGGCGCGCGTTCCATTAATCCCGATCAACCAATCGGCTTCTGAACGGCACTTTGCAGCATCTGCTAATGACTGCATTTCCTCATCCGATTTCAGAGTAGCGAACCGCTCTCGGATCGCAGCCGGAGTCATGGATTGCAGCCAAAGACGTTCAATTGGCTTTTTACACTTTGCAGCCTCAATAATGTAGCGGAAAATTAATTCACCTTCTCGACCCGCATCACAAGCATTAATGATGGAATCCACGTCTTTGCGCTTGATCAAGCGCTTTAAAAGCTTAAATCGAGGCTCGGCCTTCTTTATCGGAGTTAAATCAAATTTAGGAGGGATCACAGGGAGGTTTTCCATCTTCCATTTGCCCCGTTTGGGTTCAACTCCTTCCGGAGGGATAATTTCAATCAAATGCCCCACGGCTGAACTGACGACGTACTCGTCCCCTTCGAAGAAATCTTTTTCCTTCTTCAATCCACCTAAAACTCGAGCAATGTCAGTTGCAACACTCGGCTTCTCAGCGATGACCAGCTTTTTTCCCATAGCTCTGATTAATCAGTCTTAATAAACAGTTTTCCCGGCAATTGCCGGACTAGCTTGCGCATTTCTAGTCGCAGCAACGTAGAAGAGACAACGGGCGATGGCAACCCGCATTTTCGAATAATTGTATCTATCTGCATTTCATCTACTTCCATCAATTCTAAGATTTTTTTCTCTTCAGGAGATAAATCATCAGGCCAAGAACGCTTCTCATTCTCCTCGATTTTGGGAGAAAAGAACTCGAACTCCGAAAGAATATCTTCGACCGACTCCACCAGCTGTGCTCCCTCTTTGATCAAGAGGTGGCACCCTTTGGATTCTGGCGATGTAATTCGGCCGGGAACTGCAAAGACAGGCCGCCCCTGCTCCAATGCCATTCTTGACGTAATAAGAGCACCACTTTTGTCTCCAGCTTCGACTACAAGAACACCACTACTCATTCCACTGACAATTCGATTCCGCATTGGAAACGTTTGCCGGTCCGGCGGTGTTCCAAATGGAAATTCGGTAATGACGGCTCCTTCTTGCTCTACCATCATCTTGGCCAAGGATCGATTCTCTGTTGGATAAAGGTGATCTAGTGAAGAGCCCAAAACCGCTACAGTTTTACCTTTGGCCGCTAGTGCCCCCTGGTGAGCCGCCGTGTCGATCCCTCGTGCCAATCCACTGATAACTGTCATTCCTGAATATGCGATCTGGTAAGAAAGCTTCTTAGCCGTTTCCAAACCGTAGTAAGTCGTTTTCCTAGATCCCACGATTCCAATACCTTTTTTAGCCAAAATCGAAACATCTCCACGACAGTAAAGCACCAGTGGCGGATCATAGATTTCCTTAAGCATCTGAGGGTAATCCGAATGCTCCCAATGAATAATTACTACCTGATACTTCTCGATCTTCTTGAGCTCCTCGTCTAAGTCAAAATATCGCGCCCAGTTCGAAATCGAATTTGCCGCGGCTCGAGTAACACCTTCAACCGCTTCAAGCTTGCTTTCTGAGCAAGAAAACAATGCTTCCACCGACCCGAAAGACGATATCAACCGCTTTACTTGGACGGGGCCGATTTTAGGCAGACCATTTAGGATTAAGAAGCACTCTTCGGAGGTCATGATTTTTCTCCAACTACTCCGAACAATATTGAATCGCAAGTTCGAGCTCATCACGAGTCACATTGGAATTCAACATCGTCTCTCCAGGTTTTGAACAAAGCACCCAATGGACCTGCTTCCCAGTCGACTTCTTATCCCTCGCAATGACCGGTTCTAGCATCTGGGTATCCAAGTCCGCGTCACGTGTCGGAAGCTTATTTACTCGCAGAATAGCCTCTAGGCGTTTCGTAACAGCTGGATCAAGATCCGCATAGGTTTCTGATAACTTGCAAGCCCCCACCATTCCAATTGAAATTGCCTCCCCATGAAGAAAATGGCCGTATCCGAACGTCTGTTCAATAGCATGACCAATCGTGTGGCCAAAATTCAGAATTGCTCGGACCCTAGACACTTCTCGCTCATCCTCGACAACAACATCACGTTTAATCTCCACACATTTGGTGACTAGTTTCTTTAAATCTTCGGGAGCTCCATTTTCTACCATATCCAAAATTTCAGGATCTCGAATCATTCCATATTTAATCACTTCAGCCATTCCTGCTGAGAACTCGCGAGAAGAAAGAGTTGTGAGTAATGCCAAATCAATCCAAACAGATTTTGGCTGATAAAACGCTCCAACTAAATTTTTACCCTCAGGAAGGTTTACTCCTGTCTTTCCTCCAACACTACTATCAACCATAGCCAAAAGCGTTGTAGGAACCTGAATAAAGTCGACCCCTCTCAAATAAGACGACGCCAGATAGCCCGCCAAATCACCTACGACTCCTCCACCGACGGCTACAACAAGACTCTTGCGACTAAAACCCTTGTCCGCCATCTGAGAACAGAGCTTGGCAAACTGATTTAAACTTTTGCTTTCCTCTCCTGAAGGAACTTGGGCTGAGCAAAATTTGGAGGCTTGAGACTCAACTAAGGCCTGGATTGGCTCAAACCATGGC
>JBCCKK010000084.1:0-11529 GCA_039027395.1 Verrucomicrobiota bacterium
ACGCTTTACGGTTATCCTCGTCAAAACTCCATTTTCCACCCTCAGGTTTTCCTGAGTCATCAACAAGAAGGTTCAACCGCTTTCTTTGTTCCTTGTAATACGATGCCATGAAGCGCTGTTTACGGCTGCCGAAGTATTCCTGATTCCAAGACTTAGATGTCAGAAAGCCTGGATTCTCGTAACAATGCAATTTTGCTCCGTGCTGTTCCGCAAATCGTTTCAACCGCTTTTCGAGGATGAAGTCAGTGGGGTCTGTGAAATAGAGATCCAATTCCTTGCTCTTTAGTAGAGTCTTTAGGAGATGACCTATCGTTAACTCGGAATCGTAGTCAATATAGCGAACCCGATACCCTTTGCCTTTAAGCTGCTTGTGGTAGGCTTTCATCGACGCTCGGTGAAATACAAGCTTTTGTTGATGAAAGTGCGCTGGGTGATTTGGATCGCCAAAGAAGAGTGAGTCTTCGATAAGAAAAACCTGCCTACCCTTTTTTAGAGCAGGATGCTCCGGAAAGAGTTGGTGAGGAAAAATGAGAGTAGCTTCCACGAAGAAAACTACGTGATAAAATCAGTTTTTCAAAACGACTAGAAGTTGTAAGGCTTAGGGAGGCCTGTGACTCGATCGCCGATCTTGATTCCATAGTGCTCAAACCAGCCTTGATTAACTTCGAGTGCGTATTGTATTCGCATGGATGCACTAGCGATGGAGGTTTGATCCAGAGGTTTCATTCGATAGATCTCTAAGATGGTCCCTTCAGAATTCAGGTAAGCGATCGAAAGTGGGATAAACGTGTTTTTCATCCAAAAGCTCGCACGATGGGGGCGAGGAAAAACAAATAACATTCCACGATCTCCTGCGAGCTCTTTTCGATACATCAGCCCCCGAGCCATCGTGCCTTCGGTATCCGCCACTTCTACCGTTAGAGGAGTCTCAGAAACCTTGATCTGCCGGGTCTTGAGTTGGAACTCTTGGGAAGGGTTCGCTTCTCCCGAGCATGCTGAAAACCAGCCCAGTAAACAGATTAGTCCAAACGCGACCGTTCGAGTTCGTTGGTCAAATCGCTTATTGAGGTGGATCGTTCCAGCGCCAGTCTGGCTGTAGGTTGATCTCATTGTCTTTGACTTCAAATCCACATGATTTCAGTAAGAAAGCAACACCTTCCGGGGTTTCCATGGTTTCTCGCAAACAGCGGGCAAACAGTTCGATATATTCCTTGTAGGAACCAATTTCTAGCTGGTTTTGGCTTACGTATTCTTCAAGGGCGGTATCATGATTGTCAATCAGTTCGAAGAGAGCCTTCTTGAGTCGGAGTCTCATATCCGGGTCGATGGTGAGCTTGAATGGACTAGCTCCCGCGTCGGTTGTCGAAGGCTCTGAAGTATTCATCGCGGATTGGGCTAGCATAAGCTCGTAGTTTGAGGAGTCTGTCATAAAAGACTAGATCATGTTTTGATAAGGTTGCATGGGCAAGTCCATATTTAGTTTAACCTACGGCTTGGGCATTTTGTTCTCCACGGCATTAATAGAAGAAAGAGAAGCTCTAGCTGGCCGTGAACTACCTTATTCGGAAGGTTGAGAGGTTTTCACCTCTACCACATCATGAGGGGAGGCTTCTTTTTGACCTGCGGGGGAAACTCGAACGTAGCGGGCTTTTTCTCTAAGTTCGGTAAGGTTATTGGCGCCTAAATAGCCCATGCCACTTTGAATTCCCCCTGCTAGCTGGCTGACTGTGCGGTCAAGTGATCCGGAGACCTCTTTAAGAGCTTCGATTCCTTCTGCTGCTACCTTGCGGTTTTTATCTTTGGCTTCATGTCCATAGCGGGCGGCCGAACCGGCTTTCATGGCTTCAAGGCTGCCCATGCCACGGTACTCCTTATAGAGTTTTCCGTTGATTTCGATGATCTTCCCAGGCGCTTCACGACAGCCGGCGAGAATTCCCCCGCAGATGACTGCATCTGCCAACGTCAAGGCCTTGACAATATCGCCGGACTTGGTGATTCCGCCGTCGGCAATGATAACGGTTTGAGTTTCTTTTGCGGCCAACGAAGCCGAATACAAGGCGGTGAGTTGCGGGATCCCAACACCGGCAACGATCCGGGTGGTGCAAATAGATCCGGGGCCTTGTCCTACCTTGACTGCATTTGCACCCGCGTCCGACAAAAACTTGACGCCTTCTCCGCTGGTAACATTTCCAGCGATAATGGTGAGATCTTTAAATACAGAACGAATGAGAGCAACAGATTCACCAACTCCCTTAGAAAATCCATGAGCCGTCGATACAGCAACAGCATCCAGACCCTCATTAACGAGTTGACCGACATGCTCAATTAGCGAATTTTGATCGATATCGCCGTCGGTGGTTCTAGGAGCAGAAACGGCAGCCCCACAAATTAGGCGGAATTCGCTATCCCTGGCCGGGCGGTGGTGGGCATTGGTTTCATCTGCAATCTTTTCGATATCACTCAAGGTAAACAATCCACAAAGGCGGTCTCGCTCATCTACAATAAGGAGTTTGTGAATGCCCATATTTTTATCGAAGAATCGATCCGCGGTTTTGATAGGATCGTCGCCTAGTTCAGACTCGGGTAACGTGATTAACTCGGAACGGGGGGTCATAGCTTCTTGGACCGTGCAACTGCCATAGCGTTTCTTTACGACCATACCGGGAAGGAGTCCCATGAGTGTCTCATTTTCGTCGACAACCGGAAATGTAGAGAAACTAAAGCCTTTGTTTTCGATCATTTCAATGACAGCACCAATGCTTTGGTTCGGAGAGACAGTGATTGGGTCTTGAATGAGTCCGTGAATGTGATTTTTTACTCGCGCAACCTGTTTGAGCTGTTGCTTGTTGGTCATGTTGTAGTGGATCAGCCCCATTCCCCCGTTCAAAGCCATCGATATGGCCATTTGGGCTTCTGTTACCGTATCCATATCGGCGGAAATAATAGGCAGGTGAAGTTGAAGTTGATCAGAGAGTTTCGTTTCCAGGGAAGTCATCCGAGGAAGGACCTCTGAGTAGTTGGTGACTAAGGAAACGTCATCGTAGGTCAACGCTTGACCTGCACTTTGTCGGAAAAAAGCTTCGGCATTGAGGTAGAGGCCAGAAGAAAAATCAGGTGTAGTTTCCATAAACTATCAATCCAAAAAGTTGGGCTTAAATCAAGCTTAATTGCTGAATTTAAACTTAGGCCAAAAATAAGTGGTCAAAGTGAAGCGCTTTCCTAGAG
Source organism: Verrucomicrobiota bacterium (assembly GCA_039027395.1). Classification (GTDB taxonomy): domain Bacteria; phylum Verrucomicrobiota; class Verrucomicrobiia; order Methylacidiphilales; family JBCBYL01; genus JBCCKK01. The sequence goes on from JBCCKK010000084.1 coordinate 3,226, forward strand.
TCCTTTAGCCCATGTTTAAAGAAAGTCCTCATCGCCGTTATAATCCACTTACAGGACAGTGGATTTTAGTTTCCCCCCACCGCACAAAACGCCCCTGGAAAGGTAAACAAGAAGCTCCTGCTAAGGAAGATCGACCTACCTACGATCCCAATTGCTACCTATGCCCTGGTAACGAACGTGCCAATGGTGAGAGAAATCCTGATTATACCAGAACATATGTCTTTGATAACGACTTCGCAGCTCTTTTGGCGAATCCAGAGGAGGAGCCTGCAGAAGAAAATGATTTGTTTCGTTCGATGGCTGTGAAAGGAACCTGTCGCGTTATTTGTTTCTCGCCTCGACACGATTTGACCTTGCCTCGTATGGATGTTGCCGACATTGCCGGGGTCGTGGAAACCTGGGCTACCCAAACGTCCGAACTCGGGGAAACCTACCGATGGGTTCAAGTGTTTGAAAACAAAGGGGATGTGATGGGCTGCTCGAATCCACATCCGCATGGACAAATCTGGGCAAGCGACTTTCTTCCGAATGAAGTGGAAGCTGAGGACCGAATGCAGTCGAATTACTTTGAGAAAACCGGTTCACCGCTTTTAGTCGATTATCTGGAAGCTGAACTTAAGAAAGAAGAGCGAATCATTTGTGAGAATGAAAATTGGGTAGTGATGGTGCCTTATTGGGCGGTGTGGCCTTATGAAACGCTGCTACTCCCCAAAAAGCCCGTAAAGCGTTTACCTGAATTGGATTGTAATCAGCGATCAGATCTGGCGGAAATCATGAAACGGTTTTTAACACGCTACGATAATTTGTTTAAAACCTCATTTCCGTACTCAATGGGATGGCATGGAGCCCCATTTCAGCAAGAGGCGACAGATCATTGGCAGTTACATGCACACTTCTATCCACCTTTATTACGCTCAGCAACGGTGAAAAAATTCATGGTGGGCTATGAGATGATGGCCGAAGCACAGCGCGACATTACCGCTGAACAAGCGGCTGGGACGCTACGAGGCTTATCTGAGACACATTACCTTGATGAGGTTTGACGAATGAGGGCTTTATTTGTCCAATAATTTTTATATGGTTTCTTTCCAACAATTTTAGTCCCCGTAGCTCAGCTGGATAGAGCACTAGACTTCTAATCTTGTGGTCGTTGGTTCGAATCCAACCGGGGACGCTCTTATCGACTTTAGCTAACCTCGCTTAATACAATGCGGCTGAGTGCTGGTTCGTGACAATAGCGGCTCCAGATGAAGTGCCTAGGCGTGTTGCTCCTGCTTCTACCATCTGTTTTGCTGTTTCGTAGTCTCGAATCCCTCCCGATGCTTTAACCTGAACATGGTCGGCTACAGATGATCGCATCAATTTCACGATTTCGAGTTCTGCTCCACCATGACTGAAACCCGTTGATGTTTTAACAAAGCTGGCACCTGCTCTTGCCGCTACTTGGCAGCAATGTTGGATTTCATCTTTATCGAGCAGGCAGGTCTCGAGGATAACTTTAACGGGACGTCCTTTGGCCGTGGAAACAATTTGGTGGATTTCATGTTCGATGAAATTCCAATGTCCTTCTTTTGCTGATGCAATGTTTTGCACCATGTCGATTTCATCGGCTCCTGAAATAATAGCTTCTTGAGTTTCGTGGACCTTGGCGTGTGACAGCGTGGCACCTAGAGGAAACCCAACAACCGTACAGATCTTGATCGAGGAACCGGCGAGAAATTTTCGAGCAGTAGGGATCCAATAGGGGTTGATACAAACGGAGAAAAATTGGTGCTGAATGGCTTCTTGGCAGAGCGTTTCAATTTGTTCGATGGTGGCGTCTGGCTTTAGAAGCGTGTGGTCAATATAAGATGCAAGGTCGGTAGGCTGGGAAATACTCATGACTTTTCAGAAAGGGTTAGGTCGGCTTGCAGATTGAAGTCGTCGGTGTATTTCCTGCGGCCTTCGACGTTTTCGATGTATTCGAAAAATTCGTCAGGCTGTTCAAAGAGATGTCCTTTTTCAATATAGCTATCTGTTGTGAACGGACTAAATCCTTTGGGGAAAATCATATAGCGGGCTTTCATGTAATCCCGAGCATGGCCAAGTTCGTCCATCATCCCCGCAGAGAGCGGTGGACGCTCAGGATAGGGGTGAATCGCAACGACAGCGTGCACCTTCCCAACATACCAGTGGAGATCGCGATGAACGGTATATGAGTAGATCGCTTCTCGGTCGGCTTGGGTTTCGTTGTCGTAATTGGTTCCAATCTCTACGGTTTGAGGGTCGATGATTACGGCATAGTCTCTCAAGCGAGCGATGACTTTGTTGACTTCCAAGCGCATATCCGGAGTTGCATACGTCATGGAGTAGCTCGCATAGACTACCCAAGGGTTGGGGTCAGTGGTGAGTTTATAAAGAGTTTCGGGTGGCTCACCAACGGCGATCACATAATGAGGAACACCCATATACTTGGCCCAGTCCTCAGATAAACTGACTTCTTCGTGCATCCAGGAAAGGATCTCGTAGAGAGTATGGTTTCGATCTTTTAACGCTTTTAAAAATTTTCCGCCGGAATCGGCTTGTAGCTTTTCTTTAATCAGCCATTCCGCATCGATTAGCGTGACGATAATATCAGGATTGATGAACTCTTTGATGTATTTCTGGTCTTTGAACTTACGATTGATCCGATTCCATTCGACCGTGGCAGGTGCTCGAATGATCACATTCTCGTATTTGTTTTTCTCTATCTCGTACCCAATCCGCTCATACTCACGCTCTCGAGTTAACTCAAAGACGTAGTCGGTTGTTCCTAGAAGCCGTTGGAATGGCTTCTTGCCTTTTTTGGTGAAATTATCGATAGCATTAAAGACACGAATATCTTTGTCGTTGTTGTTTCCGAGTGCGACAACTTTTTCGATGTAAGTCTGATCGTCCATTCCAGCGATCATTCCGGTTACTAAAACACGCATAGATGGGAGTAATGAATAACTGAGGTTGAGAGATAATCAATGCTCAATAGGTGAAAAGTGTCGTTGTTTTCGTGACAATTCGGTCACGAAGCCGCATTGGGCAGCTAGGCCTATTTCCAATACAGCTCTTTGGCTCGTCGCTCGATTTCTTCTGGAGCGACATCTTCAACTTTTTGGCGGAAATTCCAACGGTAGCCCCAATCGTCTTTAACCATGCCGCACCGGACTCCCCAAAAATAGGTCTCAGGCTCGCGCACAACAGTGGCACCAGTCTCAACGGCTTGTTTGAGTGCAGCATCGCAGTCCTCGGTATTGATAGCGAACAGGCATGGAGCTGCAGTTCCTTCAGCGATGGCTAAGGCCTGCCATGATTCGTCTTCACCTGAGAGAAACATGTGAGAGTTTCCGATCAAAAACTCGGCATGGGCGATTGTCCCATCAGGGGCTGCCATACGAAATAGTTCTTTAGCGCCAAAGGCTTTCGTATAAAAATCTAGGGCTGGTCCGACATCTTGGTTTTTAACCGTCAATGATATCATTACCGTGGAAGGTTCTGGCTGGCTCATGGCCAAATACTGAGAGACTTCGAAGGAGTAACAAGAAAAATGTGGCTGGACCCGGGATCGAACCGGGGACACATGGATTTTCAGTCCATTGCTCTACCGACTGAGCTATCCAGCCATCAAAAGTACAAGCGAGAATTAAGCGTGAGAATTGGTCGTTTGTAAAGTGTAGAAGTCAATAAATCGTCTTTTTCACGGTTTGTTTTTTATAGCCACTAAAGCGAGGTGCAGGTATGTCTTCGATATGCCGACTGCTGAACATCGCCGCCTATCAGAAGATGCTAAACGAGAGGTCGATTGGAAACGCTGGGGACCCTATCTTTCGGAGCGTCAGTGGGGAACCGTTCGCGAAGACTATTCGGCAGAAGGAGACGCTTGGCGTTTCTTCCCTTTTGATCACGCGGAAGCTCGTGCCTATCGGTGGGGAGAAGATGGATTGATGGGGTGGACGGATCGCAAATGTCGTCTTTGTTTTTCATTTTCGCTTTGGAACGAGAAGGATCCTATTTTAAAGGAACGCCTGTTTGGACTCAATGGTTGGGAAGGTAACCACGGAGAAGACGTGAAGGAGGAGTATTTCTATGTCGATGCTACTCCGACCCATAGTTATGGAAAGGCCGTCTACAAATACCCTCAACGTGCGTTTCCCTACGATAGCTTAAGACTTGGAAATTGGGAGCGCTCTGTTCAGGACCGCGAGTATGAACTGTGGGAAACTGGTGCTTTCGACAAAAATCGTTACTTCGATATTGAGTTCGAACAGGCCAAGAGGAGCCCTGAAGATATTACGTTTGTAATCCGAGTGACCAATCGAGGTGATAAGGAGCATTCGCTTCATGTGTTACCGACGCTTTGGTTTCGCAATACGTGGGTTTGGGGTTGTGATCACGATGGTTGTGAGGTGAAGGCGCGGCTATGGGCGCATGAGTCAGACGGATTGAATTTATGGCATCCGAGTCTGGGCGAGTTTTGGGCGGGATTGGGCGATGACGAAATCGAAGTGGCACAACCAATCCAGACGTTATTCACAGAAAATGAAACGAATAATCAACGTATTTTTGGAGCGTATAGCCCTAGCAATTACTACAAAGACGGGATTTCGCGCCGGGTAATTGCTGGTGAAGAAGAAGCAGTGCGACCCGAGGAGAAGGCTTATGGAACCAAAATGGCTTGGTGGGTTCGCTTAAGTCTTAAACCGGGGCAGACGGTTTCTATTCCTGTGCGGTTACACTCTGTTTCCGAAGGAAATGGGGTTCAAGGGGTCGGGGATTTTGAAGCGTTGATTTCGGAGCGGAAGCAGGAAGCGGACCTTTTTTACCAGAGTGTGCTACGAACGGATTTGACAGAGCAGTGTCAGGAAATTAACCGGCAGGCATATGCGGGGCTGCTTTGGACAAAACAGTTCTATCACTATGTCGTTGAGAATTGGTTAGAAGGGGATTCTGAATTTCCCCCGCCTCCACCAAGCCACAAAGAGATTCGCAATCAAGAATGGAAGCATGTCTTTGCTCGCGATGTTTTGTCTATGCCAGACTCTTGGGAGTATCCTTGGTTCGCTGCCTGGGATCTTGCGTTTCACATGATTCCTATGGCGGAAGTCGACCCCGATTTTGCTAAAGAACAACTTCTTCTCCTGCTCCGAGAATGGTACCTCCATCCTAATGGTCAGATGCCAGCTTATGAATGGGAGTTTTGTGACGTTAACCCTCCCGTGCATGCCTGGGCTGTTTGGCGCGTTTATAAGATTACCGATCAGCCTGGAAATCGAGATCTCGATTTCTTGGAACGTGCCTTTCAGAAACTCATGATGAACTTCACCTGGTGGGTGAATCGCAAAGATGAATATGGCCGCAATCTGTTTTCAGGGGGCTTTCTCGGAATGGATAACATTGGGGTATTTGATCGTTCAAAAGGTATCCCAGAGGGGGCAACGCTGGAACAAGCGGATGGAACGGCTTGGATGGCTTTCTTTTGTGGAACGATGTTGTCGATGGCGCTCGAGCTAGCCCAATATCGTCCCCCTTACGAGGACATCGCGTCCAAGTTCTTCGAACATTACGTCGCGATTGCGGATGCCATTAATGCCATGGGTGATGGTGGATTGTGGGATGAAGAAGATGGGTTTTACTATGATCAACTGAAGATCCAGGGTGAAAACATTCCTATGAGAATTCGTTCAATGGTTGGTTTGGTTCCTCTCTTAACCGTAGAAATCATTGATAAGTCTGTTTTAGACAAACTGCCTGGCTTTAAGCGACGCATGGATTGGTTTATCAAGAACCGTTTCGATCTCGCCAACCACATCAGCTATTGCGATGAAACATGCTCTCAAGTCAAAGGAAGGCGTTTACTGGCCATTCCTTCTCAAAATCGATTAAAGCGTCTTTTGGAACGGATGTTGGATCCCGAGGAGTTTATGTCCGATTACGGGATTCGGTCTCTTTCACGGTATCACCTCGATCATCCGTTTACGTTGAACCACGGGGGTGAAGAGCTCAAGGTTTCGTATGTCCCGGGCGAATCCGATAGTTGGATGTTTGGAGGAAACTCAAATTGGCGAGGACCGATTTGGTTTCCGATGAATTACTTGATCATCGAAGCCTTAGAACGGTATCACCATTACTACGGTGACGAATTTAAAGTCGAATTGCCGGGAGCCGTTGGAAAAGAAGCAAATTTAAAGGAAGTCGCGAGCGATTTGAAATTTCGGTTGCGTTCAATCTTTGAGCGGAAGAAAAATGGAAGTGTTCCAGCCTCGGGAAACCATCCGCATCTCCAGAATGGTGAAGGCTGGGACGGACTACACTTGTTCCATGAATATTTTCACGGAGATACAGGAGAAGGGCTAGGAGCTTCTCATCAGACAGGCTGGACCGCTTTGATTACTCGAATGTAACCCCTTTCTTTGAATCTATTCTAGAGTGCGAACTGACTTAGGTAGGCTATGTGACTATTACACGGTTTGGCGTTTCTTCGGACCTCAGTAGTGGTTATATCAAAAGAACGCGACTGGTGCGGTAATCACCACAGGCGTAAATACCTTCGGCGAACAAGTCTACCAACGCTTTGGCGCGTAGGGTTGTTACACTCACTATCTGTGTAGTGGAGAAGAGAGGCTCACACATCTATTCTGGTGAATACAGATTCAGGGCTATCTATAATGATCGAGCTATGGAAAGATAGCGGTGTCTAACTTGTGGTTGTTCGAGGAAATCTTGGGTAGAGCAAGAAATACCTGCTAGGCAGTCATACTCTGCGCATTTGTAACGATTACATTAATATTAGCTTAGGAGCTTTCTAAGAATTTGATAATTATGATCACAATTAATTATGAAAAAGAATGAAAACCATTTCGTTAGCTATGCCTTCAATCCAGTTATTTGGGGCTTAATGTGTTTGATAAGCATTTCCTTCTCTAAGGAATTACACTCCGCTCAACTGACAATTTCGGGTGTTGATAGTCAACAGGTTGAAGGTTGGGGTGTCATGATCTGGAGCCACAATAGTGTTTGGGGTAATTCAAATGGAGGAGCTGACGGGACCTGGCCGCATGAGATCCATAATAGGCCCGGTATCATGAATGTGATCTACAATGAGCTTAACGTAAGCCACATTCGCTTAGAGCTTCATCCCAATTACCATACATCTACGAAGTCCGATAAATTGTCACGGTGGGATCATGACGGAGATTCGAGTACGCCAAAAGTTAGACGAATTGACGATTTAAGGGATGCTATTCTCGCAGCAAAGCAATACAACCCGCAGATCAAATGGTATCTTTCTATATGGAGTCCTCCGGCCCTTATGAAAAGTCCGCAGAGTATCAATGGACTTTCGAGCGGCACTCCAACCGAGATCATTAACACAAGCGCAAATCACGAGGCATTTGCGAAATGGGTTGTCGCAGCAATGCAATATCTCGAGAGTGAGGGCTGTGGTCGACCTGAGGCGGTGAGCCCATTAAATGAACCCGGGCATGATGTTACCTATGCAGGGGTTGGTGAAATTGGGCATGGTCAGATTCAAGCGATTGCCAACACGTTTCGCTCAGAATTTGACTACGCCGGATTTAATACTGTCTCCGTGATTGTAACAGAAGGTAATCATTATGGGGTGACTCTAACTCAGACGGCTAACCAGGACGGTTGGATGTGGCGGTTTAACAATGATAATATTCATGATAGTGCGATCGTGGGAACACATTCATATGATTATTGGGCAAGTAACTCGGCCCTAAGTAATCTGCTGGATCGATATCGGGTGGGGCAGAATTCAACGTCGAACCGAAAGCATTGGATGACGGAATGGAATCCGGATGGAAGCGAGCAATATTCGGACGTTGAAAACAAAGTTCCTGTTTCTCAGATGCAGATGGCATTCACCTCAACCCGCCATTTTTTACGAGAGATGATGCAGTTTGATTTTACACTTTGGACCTGGTGGGTGGCGTGGAACTATACTCCCAATTTTAAAGGGGATAGGCTTCTCTATGGAGAAGTTCAAAATTTTACATCGAATGCACCTGCAAAGTCGAAATGGTTCCATGTAATTTCGACGATATGGAAGCATGCACCTGCTGGATCGTATGTTCGCAAAGTGGATTCCGATTCGAGTTATTTTGCTGATGATGCCGACCCTGTTAACAACGGCGAACGTGGTATCGATGTGGGCGCGTTTCGCCGAAATGATGGGCAAATGGTTTTGGTGGTTGTTAACGATAGTGCGAGTGATCGATTTATGAACCTGTTAGGACTGACTGGTACTCAGGCAAATGTATACGAAGTATCGTC
>JBCCKK010000085.1:0-11509 GCA_039027395.1 Verrucomicrobiota bacterium
AACACCCCATTCAGAATCTTCCCATCGGGGGGTGGGGGTTTAAGCATAATTAATGCCAGTTGCCCAACATTTTATTGAGGCAAAACTCCAGTGATGGCATTGCTTTCTTTCGTGAATACTTTTAGGTTGATCGACAGTGGAAGAAGTTAAAGACACGCGACGAGCCGTCGTGCGGATAGCCTATGATGGACGGGTCTTTAAGACCTTTAAAGGGCACCAAGCTCAAGAGCGGTGTGATAATGAAATTCGTGTCCTAAAATTCCTGGAGGGCCGTGGGTGCTCATTCGTACCGAAGATTCTCGAAGGCACGAACGCCGAGACGCGGATCCTTGTAACATCAAACTGCGGCAGGCGTGTCGACCATCTTAGTGAAAAAAAGATGCTCTCCCTTTTCAAAGATCTAGAGGGCTTCGGCGTCCGGCATGAAGATGTAGCCCAACGCAACGTGACTTATCGGCATGCCGATGGTCGCTTTTGCATTATCGATTTTGAATTCGCCACAATTTTGGACGATCCCACGCACCAGTCTCCTATAGCCTGGCCACACTCCAAATAGGCCTAATCCTGTTCATGACCCAAGCCGAGCAAGCTTCAACATCAGAATATCTTCAGGTATCTTGGTGGGGAACCACCGACCCAGGAACGACCCGTGAGAATAATGAGGACGCGTTTCTTGGACTCATGTTTAATGCCCGCCGGTCCCAATATCTGGGAAAATATGGTTCTGCGTCTCTCTCTGATAACGACTTTGTGTTTGCTGTTAGCGATGGCATGGGAGGAGCGAATGCAGGAGAGTTTGCTAGTAAAATCGCGATCGAGAAGATCACTCAACTTCTGCCCAAGGGCTTCCGAGTCCATGCTTCCGGCATGCAAAGTGGCTTTACCGATTTATTCGAAGAACTTTATCAAGAAATTCACAAAGCTCTGGTTTATCTTGGTAGCAGTTATCCCGAGTGCTCTGGCATGGGCTCCACTCTGAGTCTTTGCTGGCTAACGCCTAAATGGCTCTACTACGCGCATCTTGGCGATAGCCGGATCTACTATCAAAGTAATCCGACGACATTGAAACAACTCACTTCCGACCACAACCACGTGGGTTGGTTATTCCGTGAGGGGAAAATTAATGAGCGGGAAGCCCGGACACATCCCAGAAGACACGGCTTGCAAAAAGCTCTCGGAGCCGATTATCAGTTTGTTTCGCCTCAAGTAGGAGCCGTTGCCCTTGAGCCCGGTAGCCGCTTTTTGCTTTGCTCCGACGGTTTAATTGAAGGGTTGTGGAATAAACATTTGCTAGATTCACTCAATACAACTGGAAGCAACTCGTCCCCGAATCCGGCCGAACGTCTAGTCACAGAAGCTGTTGAGCGATCGGGCGTTGATAACACCACCGCCCTCATTCTGGAACTCAAACCAATTTAAGTTTCTCCATCCGAGATCGCAGCGTCGAGCGGGTGATTCCCAGTAGCTTTGAAGCTTTAACCTGGTTGCCATTCACTCGTTCGAGTGCTTTTTGAATGAATTCCTTCTCCAGCCACGGGAGTAATGCTAAGTCCTTCTGGGACTCTGCCTTAGAAAAGATCGCTTCGATTGCCAGGTCTGCCGAGGGAGGCTCGCTTACGGTCGATTCTCCTTCGGATCCAGTGGTCATCTTATCGGCCGTATCCACACGATTCGCCACTGTAGAAACGACTTCAGGAGGCAAATCGTCCATCATTAAGGTATCTCCCGTTGCCAGCACCATTGCTCTCTGAATTGCGTTCTCCAATTCGCGAACATTTCCTGGCCACGTATAAGAACAAAGGGCGTCCATTACCTCGGTGCTCACACGCTCGGGGGCATCTGGATTTCGTTTTCTCCATTTTTCCATGAATAGGGAAACCATTCTCGGAATATCAGATAGACGCTCGTGCAACGGAGGAAGCCGGATGCTAAAAACATTCAACCTGTAGTAGAGGTCCTCTCGGAAAATCTTTTCTTTGCAAGCCGCCAAAAGATCTCGATTCGTCGCTGCAATTAATCGAACATCGGTATAAATAGGTTTGTTGCCTCCAACTCGCGTGAACTCACCTTCCTGAATAACTCGCAGCAATTTCGACTGGATGGCTAAAGGCATTTCGCCAATTTCGTCGAGGAACAGCGACCCTCCATCACATTGCTCAAATTTTCCAATCCTCTGAGAAACAGCGCCAGTAAATGCACCTTTCTCGTGCCCAAACAGCTCACTCTCTAACAAGTTTTCCGGAATGGCAGCACAGTTGATCGTGATAAACGATTTTTTAGATCTCTTGCTATTTTGAACAATGGCTCGAGCAAACAGCTCCTTTCCTGTTCCGCTCTCTCCAGTAATTAAAACCGTAGCCTCGGTAGGTGCGACTTGGCCTACAAGCTTGTACACCGATTGAATCGCTGAACTTTGGCCAACAATGCCGCTTTCTGCCTCTTCTGGAAGCTCCAGCACCACCTCCTGGCTTTCCCGCATTCCTCGTGCTGCGTTGAGAGCTCGGTTGATCAGCACCTTGAGTTCGGGAATATCAAAAGGTTTGAGCACATAATCGTAGGCACCCAGCTTCATTGCTTCGATCGCAGTTTGAGAGGTTCCGTATGCTGTCATCATCACAACAAGCTGCCGGGGATTAATTGCCCGAATCTCCTGCAATGTCTCCAAACCATTCTCTTTACCCATACGGATATCCATGACCACTAGATCTGGATCTTCTTTCTCCATCAATGTAAGTCCGTCTTTAGGATGACTGGCAGAAAAGATTTGGAAGTCTTCTTTTTTGAAAAGCCGCTCAAAAGAATAATGAACGTCCTTTTCATCGTCGATGATGAGAATTTTTGCTGAATTTCGAACCTGGATCATAAAACCAATAAAGATTTAAAGCGGAGTCACGAAAAGGCAACTTTCGGGCCGTTCTACAAATTTTCTAAATTTTACCTCTATTTTGTAAGATCTAGCCACAAACTGTCAGATTTTCGACATACTTTCTGCTCAATTTGGATAATTTTCGCCACGAATCGAACGAAAATCACCCTCGTTCGGTTCTGTTAGAAAATCTCTATTTTTCTCTGTCTTTCAGAAAAAAAAGTGGTTGACCCTAGGAACAATTCGCCTAAATCTAATTTTAATGAGCCAAGAAGTGTGCATTGGCATAGCCATTGCTGATTAGCTTCTGACTCTGGTCTCGAAAGAGATCGTAAACAAAATAGGAGGAAAAATAACAATGAATAAATGGATCGCTGGTCTTTTCGCTATGGCTTTGGTAGCTGGCGTCGCTCGCGCTGACGTTGGTGCACCTGCTCCATCTGCAAAAGATCTTGAAAAAGTGGTTGAAGAGGTCAACTACGTTGAAACCGCCAAAGCTGGTGTTGTTCTCAGCGGATATGTTGATGTCGGATACATCTATAACTTCACAGGAACAAGCGCCGGTACTCGCCGTGGACCAAACGACGGTGATGCAAAAGGTGACTTCAACGTAAACGCTGTAAAGCTAACTCTCGAAAAGCCTCTCACTGATGCTAACGAGTTTCAAGCTGGTTTCCGCGTTGACTTGATGATGGGCGAAGACATCAACACAAATGGTGGAAATGGTGGAGGTCTGACAACAGGCTTTTCATCCGACACACTGTTGGTTGAGCAAGCCTATGTCGCTCTTCGTGCTCCCATCGGAAACGGACTCGACATCAAAGCTGGTAAGTTCGTTACCTGGTTGGGTTACGAAGTTATCGAACGCCCTGCAAACCTGAACATCACCTATGGTAATCTGTTCTTCAACACAATCCCGTTGTATCACACCGGTGTAAGTGCTGAATATGCCTTCAACGACATTGTCGATGCTGGTATTGCAGTTACTAATGGTTTCAATAACGATTCCACTACCGTTGGAGCTCCTGCTGCCGGAAATTCGGAAGACGGTTATGGTGTTATGGCCAAGTTAAACATCACCAATCCTGGTGGAAATGCAAACTGGTATAACGCGATCTACTACGGGTTTGGAAACGGCGGTTTGGGACTATCAAACGAAGATATCTTCGTGTGGGATTCCTGGGGTAACTGGGCTCCAACCTTTGCTGATGACAAGCTTTTGCTTGGTTTCAACACAGACGTTGGTGTTAAAGACTCAGAAACATATTGGGGAGCAGCAGTTTATGCTAAGTATCAGTTCACTGATATCTTCAGCCTCGCAGGTCGTGCAGATTATTTGCACAGTGACAGCGAAACTGGTGCATTCAACTTGGTTGGTGGCGCCGGAGGTTCTGGTAATACAGATACTTGGAGCTACACACTAACAGCAGGTTTCGATCTACTCGAAAACCTTCTGGTTCGTGCTGAGTACCGCATCGATATCGACGGTGACTTCGTGGCTGACAGCCCTGTAAACACTGTTGCTGTTCAAGCTGTGTACACTTTCTAATACAGCTGAATCAGTTGATTCTTTTAAAACCCTGGGGATTCTTTCCCCGGGGTTTTTTTGTGGTCAAAAATATCAACAGAACTGTTTAATTTTCGTCACTATACCACTTATTGTGCTTCGCATTAGTAGCCCTTCGTCCTTTGCAAATCACTAACGAACTCAAACTACTTAAAACCTAGCTTCGTGCCTATATCGAGTCATTCTATTAGAGAATATTCCCATGTTCTTTGCTCAAGCACATCTACCTAATTACCTGTCTATGAGGAACTTGTAGATTCCCTTTTTCACCTCTGAAACTATTTTCATCCGTTGGCATGCTGGCTGCTTAACTACTCCAACCCGACACCCGTTTTGGGTCTGGAGGAAAAACAAAATTAACCAAAAGGAGAGAACGATGAATAAACTCGTAAAGAAACTGGCTCTGTTCTTAGTCGCTGGTTCAGTTATGATTGCCCCTTTCCAAGGGTCTGCTCAAGAATCTGAGGAGATCACCCCTGCGATCAAGGCATTTGTAACTGAAACCGTTGCTGCGGCTACGAAAGGGCCTGAAATGGACGAAGACTTTGCCGGCTTGCTCGAAGGGCAGGGAGATGCGGCATATGCCTTCGATTTCTTCACCACATCAAACCTGTGGACTGTTATCGCTGCAGCGTTTGTTTTCTTGATGCACCTAGGATTTTCCTGTGTGGAATCAGGAATGTGCCAAGCTAAAAATACTGTAAACATTCTGTTCAAGAATGCTTTTATTATTAGCATTGGTCTAATCACATATGCCCTAACCGGCTTTAACACCCATTATCCCGTAGATGCCTGGATTATTGAAAGTTACTTAGCCTTTAATGGACCATTTTCTGCCGGAAACATCGACAACACGTTTGGATATGGAGGCGTAGGCCTTTGTATGACCGGTTATGCTGACTTCATTTTCCAAGCAATGTTTGCAGCCACGGGTGCAACAATCGTGTCCGGTGCTGTTGCAGAACGCGTAAAACTTCTACCTTTCATGATCTTTGCGACCCTACTCGTTGGAGTTGGATACCCTATCATTGGTTCATGGCACTGGGGTGGAGGATGGCTTGGCACTCTTAATGGAGGTGAAGGATTTAAAGATTTCGCTGGATCTGCTGTTGTGCACGCTTTCGGTGGATTTGCGGCGCTAGCTTGTGTTATCGTACTCGGACCTCGGAAAGGGAAATATGTCGATGGCAAGATTAAGCCTATCCTCGGTCACAATATGCCTCTAGCTACAATTGGTGTTTTGCTACTATGGTTTGGCTGGTTTGGCTTCAATGGTGGATCAGTCCTTTCTGCAGACCCTGGGCTAGTAAGCTTGGTATTTATGACCACAGCTCTTGCTGCTGCTGCTGGTTGCATTGGTGCGATCATCACATCATGGGTCTTTCTTAAAACTCCCGACTTAACTATGGCATTAAACGGAATGCTTGCTGGTTTGGTCGGCATCACAGCCAATGCGGATATTGCTAGTGTCCCCGGTTCGATGATTATTGGTTTTATCGCTGGTATCATCGTAGTATTCTCTGTAATTGGTCTTGATAAGCTTAAAATCGACGATCCAGTCGGAGCTATCTCTGTCCATGGAACCTGTGGTATTTGGGGAATTCTTGCTTGCGCTTTGCCTTTCCTATGCCCAGACACTCCTTATGGAATTGGTGGACAACTCTTCGGAGTTATCGCTGTAGCGGCTGCGGCTTTCTTATTCGCTTTCGTAGTTTTCTTCATTCTGAAGGTCACCATCGGTGTTCGCGTTAGTGAAGAAGAAGAACTGGAAGGTCTCGATAAGAGTGAGCACGGTCAGGAAGCATATCCTGATTTTGCACCAGCAACTAAAGGCTAATTTAGTTTCGTTCTCGATCCATCCCGCACCTTTGCGGGATGGCTGAACGAAGAAAGGATTTTTATGTCAGTTAAAAAAATAGAAGCAGTCATTAAGCCTTTTAAACTCGAAGAAGTTAAAGAAGCTTTAACCGAAATCGGCGTTGAAGGACTTACTGTCAGCGAAGTCAAAGGATTTGGCCGTCAGAAAGGGCACACCGAAATCTACCGTGGTAGTGAATATACAGTAGATTTCTTGCCTAAAGTGAAGATTGAGGTTGTCCTCGGTGAATCACTGATCGAAAAGGCTGTCGAAACGATTGTTAAAGCCGCTAAAACAGGAAAGATCGGAGATGGTAAGATCTTCATTCTTCCTGTCGAAGAAGCGATTCGTATTCGAACCGACGAAAAAGGCGAGAAAGCGGTATAACTTAACCACTTTGTTAAGCTGCAAAGGGCGACAGACGCAAATCTGTCGCCCTTTTTGTAGCTATCTATATCTTAGCTTCTTACGACGAGTTGTACATATTTGAATTTTACCAGTACTTATTTTTCAAATTTTTCTTCTTTTTAAGTCCCGTAATCTCAACATATTACGACTTCTGTTGTCGTCGTTTTTATGTTAGATTAATATTCCTCATTTGTGGCGGTTTTTTTGTGCATTTTCTCGCTTTGTACTTGTCCTATGTATTTTGAAGTCTCTAATTACTCCTCGCGCTATGAGTAATGAATTGTTTTTTAGTAGTCAGGATCTGTGGCAAGCTACATGTAATGAACTTAAAAAACTAATTTCTCCTGACGCATTTTCTAGATGGTTTATGCCTTTGGAACTACTCGAGTATGAAGCGGGTAAAGTAACCTTAGGAATAGAAAATTCTATCTATCAATACTGGATCGAGGAGAACTATCTTTCTCCGCTTCAAGGTGCTTTTCAAACCGTACTTGGTAAAGATGTCGAAGTCACTTTTAGAACCGTGGGAGCTGAACCTAAAGCTCCTCAAAGAGAAGAGATAGAACTCTCTAAAAAGGTCAGGAAAACTTCACGGGTCCCTAAAATAGAAACCCAGCGGGTCTACTCGTCAAATGATCTCGTTCCACGTTATACCTTCGATACATTTGTTGTTGGCCTTAATAACCAATTTGCCCATGCAGCCTGTCTGGCTGTATCGAAAGCTCCTGCTCGCACCTATAATCCTCTTTTTATTCACGGCTCAGTTGGTCTTGGAAAGACCCACCTAATGCACGCGATTGGACACTCGATTATTAAAGAAAATCCTCTAAGTCGAATCGTCTATGTCACTTCTGAACAATTTACCAACGAATTCGTTTCAGCAATCCAACACGGAGAACTCGCAAAATTTCGCAAGCGCTTCCGTCGTGCAGATGCCCTTCTCATAGACGATGTGCAGTTCTTTGCGGGTAAGGATCGCTCGCAAGAGGAGTTCTTCCACACCTTCAATGCTCTCTTTGACGGCAATAAACAGATCGTACTAACCAGCGATTGCCCTCCAAGCGATGTAAATAAACTCGAAAATCGTCTTGTTTCCCGGTTTGAATGGGGACTCACTGCAGAACTTCAACCCCCCGATATTGAAACGAGGCTCGCCATTCTTCGATCGAAAGCAACTAAGCTCAATATCGTTCTTGGAGACTCTATCCTATTATTCATAGCAGAGCGCGTGAAGGCGAACATCAGGCGCTTAGAGGGAGCTCTCAATCGAGTTGCTGCTTGGGCAGCTCTTAATGATCGTAAGATTACGCAAGAACAAGTTGAAGACCTCTTGAAGGACTTTATTCAAGAGGAGGCGAAACACATCGTCACCATTGATGGAATCCAGCGGAAGGTTGCCGAAAGCTTTGATATCCGTATGTCTGATATGTCTAGTAAGCGTCGTCCCAACAACATTGCTATCCCTAGAATGATTGCCATGTATCTATCTCGTAGAATGACTTCTAAGTCACTTCAAGACATTGGGGAATGTTTTGGTGGCCGCGATCACGGGACTGTCCTCCATGCTGTTAAGACCGTCGAAGATCGGATCGCATCCGACGCCAATTTGCGTCAGCAAGTCCATTTAATCACTCAACAGATCGAATCCGGAAACTAAGTTATAAAGGAGAAAGAAATATTCTATGCTCAGATTACATGTGAATAACTTGAGTAAAACGGTGGGTTTCTTTGTGAATTATGACAGCAGCTTGAAATTTTTGAGACTAACCCATAGAAATTATCGGACTATTAACACGAAATTTTCGAGAGAAACTATTGCAATTTAAACATTTACAGGGAATGGCCCTAGTTGTTAACACCTATAATACTATTATTTTTTTACTTCTACTTTAATCTAATATAGAGACAATCCCCACCGATGAAGTTAACCATTCAGAGAGATCGATTCCTAGAAGGACTACAAACTGTTCAAAGCGTTGTCAGCACTCGCACAACGCTTCCAATCCTTTCCAATGTCCTTTTGAAGTCAGAATCAGGAGTTTTATTTCTCTCCACCACAGATTTGGATACAGGGGTCCGCACCCAGGTCGAAGTAGAATCAGACAAAGACGGTAGTATTACTCTGCCTGCTCGGAAATTGTTTAGTATCGTTCGTGAGCTCCCCGCCTCAGAGATTACTTTAGAAGTCGACAGCAAGCAGAATACAGTGATCAGGTCTGGCAAGAGTTACTTTAAGATCATGGGGCTTCCTGAGGATGATTTTCCTCCCTTCCCGAAAACCGAGAACGCTAATATCTTTAAGATTGATCAAAAGGTCTTCAGAGAGATGTTAAAGAAGACATCTTATGCGATGTCTACCGATGAGAGTCGTTATGTTCTGAATGGCGTTCTGTTAAGCTTTAAAGAGGGTAAATTGTCCGTCGTTGCTACCGACGGTCGTCGTTTGGCCATGATTAGTGAGGAAGTTGATTTTCCTAAGAGCTCAGAAATGGAAGTGATTTTGCCAACCAAGGCTGTTGCGGAATTAGGACGTATCTTAGCCGATGATGGCCAGGCCGAAATTTCGATCTCGGAAAACCAGATTGCTTTCAGTGTCGGAACGACCTATCTCGTATCGAAATTGATTGAAGGGAATTATCCGAACTACCAACAAGTGATTCCATCGGAGACGAAAGAACGTGTTACACTTGAACGCGATCTATTTCTCAATTGTATTCGCCGCGTCGCACTTCTCTCCAGTGATAAATCCAACTCGGTTAAGTTAAATCTCAAGGAGAACGAGATTGAGATCACAGCAAATAGCCCGGATGTCGGAGAAGCAAAAGAGTCTTTGGTGGTTAAGTATTCTGGAAATGAGTTTAGTATCGCATTTAATCCTGAGTATCTAGTAGATCCCCTTAAGAATCTAAATGCAGATGATGTATTCTTCGATTTCACAGATGAACTCAGTCCTGGGGTAATTCGCTATAACGAACCTTTCCTCTACGTGATTATGCCGATGAGAACGGCCTAGTTCACTAGACTCCTGAAACAAGATCGATCACGTCTTTACGCAGCTAAAGATCAACCATAGCATGCCGTATGAGCAAAATTATGCGGGTGCGATGGATCTTCGGGCTTTGGGTTGCTTTTTCCTTTCTAGTAATTTCTGGCCATGGCCAGAAACAAGTTCCTAAAGCTCTTGAGGACTGGAAGGATTGGGCGACCTGGGATGAAGGTTCCCGGGAGTGTCCAACCCTCTACAATAAGGCAACGGAGCATCTATGCTACTGGTCATCGGAACTGGTTTTGGAAGTTGGGGCAAAATCTGGGACATTTCGTTTAGATCTAAAAGTTTTTCACGAATCGTGGATAGCTCTTCCTGGTGATCAAAAGTTTTGGCCGCAAAATGTGGTAAGTTCAGGAATCAACGTGCCGGTGACTTTGCATCGTGGCCGACCATCAATCAAAGTAGCCCAGGGATCGTACCAGATCCGGGGAGGTTACAGTTGGCAATCGCTTCCCAGAAGAATTCCGATTCCTAAAGAGATCGGTATTCTTTCTTTGGTATTAAACGGCGAGGACGTCGAGTTTCCCAATAGAGATAGCGCTGGTAATCTGTGGCTGTCACAAAGTCGCAGGGATACAGCGGAGAAGGATTTCATGTCGATCAAGATCTATCGGCTGATTGAAGATGGGATTCCAATGTGGCTACGGACGGAGGTTGAGTTGAGCGTATCAGGAAAAAGTCGAGAGGAGGAACTTGGAAACCTTCTTCCTGAAGGATGGATCTTATCTTCAGTTACAAGTCCAATCCCGGTTGCGGTAGATGACTCAGGAAAAACAAAGGTACAAGTAAGGGCGGGAAAATGGAATATTCGACTAAACGCGTTTCGAACGACTCACCCCGAAAAAATAGCTTACGCAAACGAAGTTGTTCCATCGGTCGAATCGGAGATTATTGGCTTTAAGGCACTTCCCGAGTTCAGGATGGTGGATATTGAAGGTCTCCGCCAGGTAGATGTAACGCAAACAACATTTCCGAATGAGTGGAAGGCCTTTCCCGTATTCTATTGGGATACAAAAACAGAGTTCACTTTAAGTGAGCAAATGCGGGGTATGGGGCTTCGGCGTCCTGAGGGGTTATCCGTTCAGCGGGAGTTCTGGATCGAGAGACAGGGAAAACCCATTATATTTCGAGATCGAATCAGTGGAACGATGCAGCAGACCTGGCGCCTTGATGCCTCAACAGGGCATGAGTTAGGCGCTGTTCGTATCAACGAGAGCGGCCAGTTAATTACCAAGAACCCTGAAACAGGGGCACAGGGTGTAGAAATCCGAGAACGGAATATCAGCCTCGAGGCTGTTGGTCGCACAAAAACGCTTTGGAATGCTTCAGCTTCGGGGTGGCAAACCGATGTAGACCAACTTCAAGGTGTTTTGAATCTGCCCCCTGGATGGAGGTTGGTGGGGGTCACAGGAGTGGACTGGGTAGAAGGAGATTGGATCACATCATGGTCATTGTACGATCTTTTTGTTTTACTGATCTTTGTAATCGCGGTGTATCGACTCTGGGGGTGGAAATCTGGGATGGTGGCTTTAGTTGCTACAACACTTTACTATCATGAACCGACAGCCACGATGTGGCCGTGGTTTTTCCTTTTGGTCCCTCTAGCTTTGATCAGGGTCATTCCTGAAGGACGGTTCCTAAAGATCGTTAACCTGTGGAAATGGGGCGCCTTAGGTGTTCTTGTGGTCTGTTTAGTGCCTTTCTATTTTCAACAAATTCAGGGGTTGCTCTACCCACAACTTGAAACAAAACCGATGCGAG
>JBCCKK010000086.1:0-11491 GCA_039027395.1 Verrucomicrobiota bacterium
ATGGCGATGTATGATACGATGCAGTATGTGACGTGTGACATTGCCACCTACTGCTTAGGCCAAGCAGCCAGTATGGGAGCAGTTCTTCTAGCCGCAGGGACCAAAGGTAAACGGTATGCTCTACCCAACGCCCGTATTATGATCCACCAACCTCTAGGCGGGGCTCAAGGTCAAGCTTCTGATATTAATATCCAAGCTCAAGAAATTTTGCGAACGAAAAAACGCTTGAATGAAATCCTAGCGTCTCACACCGGACAACCCTATGATCGTATCGACAAAGACACAGATCGCGATTTTTTCATGGCAGCTGAAGAGGCCGCAGAATATGGACTTGTCGATAACGTCATAACTTCGAAAAAAGACGTAAAGTCCGACCAAAAATAGCCTACTGGCGAAAAATCTTTGCCGACTGGTCTTTCCAGGAGAAAAACCTGGGTTAGGTTAATCCATGGCTAAACCAACGAATTTAACGCTGTGTTCGTTTTGCGGTAAGAGTCATGCGGAGGTTCGCCGCATGATCTCGGGACCCGGAGTCTACATCTGTGATAGTTGTGTCGAATTGTGCAAAAAAATTGTCGACAAAGAACTCTCACAGGACCCAGGAGAAAATTCCGATAATCAAGAAATACCAAAACCTGCCGATCTTCACAAAGAACTCGATAAATACATAATCGGACAAGGCGAAGCAAAGAAAACCCTTTCGGTTGCAGTCCACAACCATTACAAGCGTGTTTACCATTCAGAATTTTCTTCATCCTCGAGTGATCTTCCCTTTCAAGGCGAGCCTCTAGACGAAGTCGAACTAGAGAAAAGCAATGTTTTGCTTATCGGCCCAACGGGTTCAGGAAAAACTCTTATGGCTAAGACACTTGCAAAGATTCTCGATGTTCCTTTCTGCATCACCGATGCTACAGCTCTCACCGAAGCGGGTTATGTAGGTGAAGATGTTGAAAGTATCATTCTCAGATTATTGCAGAATGCGGATTATGATGTGAATCGGGCTGAAAAAGGCATCGTTTACATCGATGAAATTGATAAGATCGGTAGAACATCCGAGAATGTTTCAATTACTCGTGACGTTTCCGGTGAAGGAGTACAACAAGCACTGCTAAAGATTCTGGAAGGAACCGTCTGCAATGTTCCACCTCAAGGAGGTCGCAAACATCCCCAACAGGAATACATTCAAATTCGAACTGATAACATTCTTTTCATCTGTGGTGGTGCGTTTGTTGGCTTGGATCGGATTGTTCGCAAACGCCAAGGCTATGGCGTTGTGGGTTTCGACTCCCATTCGATCCAGGATTCGGATCCTGGCAACCCGATGTTGGATTCCCGTCATGTAGAACCTGAAGACCTTCTCAGCTATGGATTGATACCTGAATTCATTGGACGACTTCCCGTAGCCTCAATTTTACATGAGTTAAATGAGGAGGAGCTTGTATCGGTTCTTACAGAACCCAAAAACGCGCTCACTAAACAATATGCTAAGTTATTCGCGATTGATGGGACCAAGCTTCGCTTTCAAAAAGACGCTCTGCGAGCTTTAGCAAAGAAATCAATCAAGCGTGGCACTGGCGCTCGAGCACTCCGTTCGCTCCTAGAAGAATTAATGCGCGACTTAATGTATGAGATGCCCTCACGCAACGACGTTGCTCATATCACGATTACAAAACAAACCGTTGAAAACGGCAAAGCTCCAACGATTCGAAAGCATACTAAACAAAATAAACAAAGTAAGAAGGCTGCTTAGTTTATTTCAATTTTCCCCACCCCAGCAGGACTTTTCTAGCGCTTCTCGCCAAACGATAAATTTCTTACACCTGACGCACTACATGCGTTCAGAACATTAATCACTCGATCATGAGCCGTGTCTGCATGAGGACGAACAATGACCGGTTGCTCACCAAACACTTCAATAGCTCGTTTTAATCGGGCTTTTAGTTTAGGAAGCTCGGTGTCATCCCTGGAATCAATCGGAGAACGGTTAAAATAAACCGTTCCATTAGGATCGATCTCTATGTTAATTGGAGACTGCTCTGTGTTATCGCGCGGGGGTTTGCCTGATGATTGTCCCGGAACTTTTACGCCTAACTCAAACTCTTTTTGCACTGTGCTAGTTGTTGCAACAAATGCTGCCAACATAACCAGCATAACATTAATCATCGGAGCCATCTGCAACCCGACTTCCTGTTCTGGTTCTTCGGGAATACGTGGCATTACTGTCCCCCTCCTCCATCAGCTGAATCGCCTCCAGGGTCCGTTGCAAAAATAACATCAAGCACTCCAGCTTCAGCACTAGCTTTCATCACTTCTTTGACTTTACTGTAAGGCACCCGTTTATCTGCACGAATCAATACGCGGAATGGATTGTTGCTCAGTCCAGATTCTTCGTAATTCTTTTTAGCCCTGACAATAACAGGAACCATCGAACTTGAATCTGGGTAGACTTTTTCATCAATTGTTAGCTTGTGTGTTAACTTCTCCACATTGATGACAAGCTGTCCTTTCTTGTCCTCTGGATCATTCGCTTGGGGCGCTTCAGGCAATTCTAGATCCGCAGCCTGGGTCGTAACTTCATCGGTTGCTGTTGCAATAAAGAAAAGAAGCAAGGTCATCAAAACATCGACCATCGTGGAGATTTGGAACTCGGGCTCCGCCTCTTCCTCCTGATACATTGCTTTACGGCCCATAAATGCTCAATCGAACTTAATTATCTTATTCAAAAAAAGCCTCTACTGGCCTGTAAAGTCCATGCCAACAACCTGCTCATAAGGAACTACTTCAAGCAATCGTGAAACCTCAGAGTCCGCAGCAATAATCACCTTAGCTGCTTGCCCTTTGAGAACGTAGTATAGAATGAAGGCGGGAATTGCCACAACCAATCCACCGGCTGTTGTGACCAAAACAACTGCAATATTGGCCGACAATGAAGTCATGTCTGCGACACCACTACTACCTAAAGTTTCAAAAGCACCAATCATCCCAATAACTGTCCCTAGCAATCCAAACATCGGAGCCGTAACTCCAACTACTGAGAGAAAGTTCAAATTGTTCTTCAGTCGGACAGCTTCGGCAGCCGCTACATCTCCGATTGCCGCTTCCACGATTTCTTTTCCTCTCCCGATACGTTCGATGCCGATTGCCAGAATTCTCGATACAAAACATGGATTAGCCATACAGACTTCGTATGCCTGTTGGTAATTGCCCGCATACATAGCATCGCGAAGCAAAGCAACCACAGCTGGTGGAGCCAACCGTGCCTTCCTGAATTTTATAAAGCCTTCGATTGTAAACGTAACAACGACTACGGATTCGATCAAAAGGAACCACATAGTAAGTCCTCCAGAAAGGAAGACTTCAACAAACGTCTTATCTCTCGCAACCTCCTCAGCTCCAGCGTCTTGCGCCCAAGTCGGGCTTGCACCCGCCAAAATAATGGCTGATAGAACAACCAACCAACTCCATCGAATATTGAATGTACTTAATTTTTTTATCATAAATTGAGGACTCCAGTGGAACTCACCGGACAGCTAAGTTAGGATCTTCTTTTAAGAGAGCATCTGCCTTTTCCTGAGCCTGCTGAGCGCGGCTCTTAGGATTAGGATAGAGGGCCGATACGGTCAAATAATTTTCCAGAGCAGAGACCTTGTCTCCTTTTTGTTCCTGGGCCTGAGCCAAGATAAAATGGTAGTCACCCAAAATCTGAGAATCTCCCAAATCTGGGGTCAATTTGGAGGGAAGCTTTCCTTTAATAGAATCCAGCTTGCCTAGTGCCTCATCCGCCTTCCCCTGAACCAGCATTGTTTGGGCTTCGATGATTGGTCCTTGAAGACTAATCGAGCTATTAGGATAAAGTGAAATGATCCTTGCTGCGAGCTCTTGACTCTCAAACGTTTTCCCTGTTCTGGCCAGAGCATTTGCCAAATCACCAGCCGCCTGCCCCACCCATGGGGAACTAATCCCTAGAAACTGCTGAACGAGTGGTTGCAACACTGTAATTGCTTTGGAATAATCTCCCTGCTGGATAGCTGCCTGGGCTTCTTTGTAAGCTGGGCGTTCTTGCAGCGTTGCCTTTTTGATCGTGTTCTTACGGTAAGGAATTGTCCCACCCTCAAAGCTAAAAACAATATTACCCGCTTGGTCAATCGACTTGATTTCCCCTTTGAGAACCTGGCCGGACTTCAGTTCGAGAATATCCTCTGCCGCATAAACGGACGTCGTTTTTAGAATTCCTGTAAAAATCAGTAAAAAAACAACACTAATTCTCTTTGTTGCAAACGCCATTAATAATAGTTTGTTCTGCATTGAACTTATTGAAATAACAACTAAAAAAGCTCTCTTATGATAAGTTTTCTTAATCGAAAGTTCAAAGGTCTTTTGTTCATTATTTTAATTCTGGTTGCGATTTCGTTTATCTTCTTTGTCGACTTCTTCCCATCCGCTCCCTTGGAATCTCAATATATCGGCTCAATTGAAGGGGAAAAAATTAAAAGAAATGAGTTCGAGTCACATTTTAGAGAAACTGAAGTCACCTTCACTTTGACTACGGGCCAGCTTGCCTCCCAGATGCCACAAATCCGAGAAATGCTTTTTTCGGAGACTTGGAATCGCCTCATTACGCTAAAGGCCGCAAAAAAAGCTGGTATCTTTGTAGGTGATGAAGAAATCCGGAAATACATTACCGAGCACCCCATGTTTATGGAAGAAGGAGTATTCGCTCCCGAGCGCTTTCGTAGATTTGCTTCCGTTTTTTTTGACCCTCCCGGAGTTCAGCTTGCTGAAGGAATGAATATCGAGCGCTTCGAAAGCGTTGTTCGCAACCAACTAATGATCGAAAAATTTAGAAGCTTCCTGCAAGCCGCCTACACAGCAACGCCTCGGGAAGTAGAGCAACAGATCTCTCGGGTTCATGGAAAATCCAAGATTGAAACCGCATCTTTCTCTCAGAGTGCAATCAGCAAGTCTTTCAAAGTTGACCCCGAGGAACTCCAAGCATTCTATCAACAAAACATTAATCGTTTTCTCAACCCTGAGAAAAGACGAATTGAATGGGTTCAGTTTCAGTTAAGCGCTGAGGACACCAAGCTTGAGGGAGATGCACGAAAGGCTAAGCTGCGCGCTCTTGGAGAACAAGCCTTCGCCTTCTCAGACCCCTTTTATAACGCGCAACAAGATGGAACCCCATTGCCAGATTTTTCAGCCCAGGCACAGAAGATGAATCTTAAAATTCAAGAATCCTCCTATTTCACACAAACCGACACTCCATTTGGCCCCGAAACTTCGCGGAAACTCGTCCTAGCTTCTTTTTCTCTCAAGCTTGATATACCGGTGAGTGATGCCGTTGAATACAAAGGTGGGTATGCCGTGATTCGACTAGTCGACATCCAGGAGAGTCAACCTAAACCATTTGAAGCCGTAGAAAAGGAAGTCACTAGCCAATATAAAGCCCAAGAAATACGGCGTCGCTACCTGGCCGAAGGTCGGAAAAAAACAGATCAAGTTAAAGAGCTTCTAGCCCAGGGAACTCCTTGGAAAGAAGCGATCAAACAAGTGAAGCTTAGGGCTGGCAAATCTCTCGAAATCGTCCCTGCCCAAAATACGGGTGCAGACGATCCTGTCACGCGTCTCGCCAACCGCTTAGCGGCAACTTTGGGGGTTGGTGAAGTCAGCAATTTCGAAAACTCAGGTGAGATCGGTTTTGTTTTTTATGTAGCAGGTCGCACTGCACCTGATGCTTCCGTTATTGAAGCGCAAAAAGCACAAGTGCAGAACCAAGTAGCAGCTCAGCAGGCTTCCTTATTGATTCGAGACTGGAATCAATATCAATACAATGCCCCCAATACAGATATTCCTGTTGAGACAACGCCAAGCAGCTATTAAGAACCAGTCCCGTCTGAGCCCCTTTTTGCTAATACTCGATGAGCCGGTTTATCAATCTTTCCCGATACAACGAAATTGGTGCCAATTCGTATTACCTCGAAGATGGCGACTGTGGAGTCTTGCTGGATGCGGGAATGCACCCCAAATATGATGGAAATGAAGCAACCCCGGAAGTAAGCCGACTTGATCGCAAACCCCTAAAAGCTGCTTTTATTACCCACGCTCATCACGACCATACTGGCTCGCTGCCATTGTATCAGGAACGCCATCCGGATTTACCTGTTTTTATGAGTGAGGCCACCTACTTCTTGGCGGATCCGCTACTTCATAACTCGGTAAATGTGATGAAACGTCAGCGCTATGAAAAAGGAATTCCGGAGTGCCCGCTTTACACACACCCCATGGTTCAATCGCAAACTGAGAATTGGCATGCTTGTCACTTTAATCAATGGTGGTCTCTAGACGGCCATTCGCTAAGCGATCCTGATCGAGAAACTCACATCTTTCGACTTCACTCTGCTGGTCACATTCTAGGTTCCGCATCCATAGAACTTCGCTTCGGCAAACAACGCATTTTATACACAGGCGACGTGAATTTTATGGATCAAACGATCCAAAAAAAAGCCGAACTGCCCAAGCGCGATATTGATGTCTTAATCATCGAAACAACACGTGGCGCTCAGGAATCGCCAGAACCGTACTCCAGGGAAAAGGTCGAACAGTCTCTGATTTCTGCGATCCAGAATACGTTCGAGCGAAAAGGGGCTGTGCTCATGCCCATCTTTGCCATGGGTAAGACCCAAGAACTTCTGACACTTCTTTTTCGAGCTCAGAGACGAGGAGAAATTCCTGAATATCCAATGTTCATTGGTGGACTAGGAAAGGTATTCTCCCAGGTCTACGATCGGCTCGCGGGCAAACAGATTTCAATCTTCGAGGATATTCGCCCTCAGATCCTCGATTACAAGAAGCTTAATAAGTTTAAACCGTCTCCTGGACACCTTTATCTACTTCCATCTGGAATGATGACCGAAATGACAACGTCCAATCGGTTGGCACGTTCGTTTCTATCCGATCCCCGGCATAGTATATTTTTCGTGGGCTATTCGGATCCTGAATCACCGGCAGGGAAGTTACGGAGCACGCCATTTGGAGAAAAAGTAACTTTGAATCGGGACGACGGGCCACAGCGTATCCGGTGTGACGTTCAATACTTTGACTTCACTTCACACGCCCAACGCGAGGACCTACTAGGCTATATTAAAGGGGTTTCTCCTCGCATCTGTTTTTTAGTCCATGGTGATCAGGACGCACTCGACTGGTTCCAACAACGGCTGACCAGCGAGGCCCCTAAGATTCAAGCCATTATTCCAGAGCCTGGAAAAAGTATCGAATTCTAGAAGGCAGATTCCCTCCTCGCTTATTCAGTTTTATATTGTTGCAACTTGCTTGGTTGAGATTTTCTCCTAAGCTCCCGATAGGTGTCTATTATATGAAACACCTCAAAACCTTCTTTTTTCTTCTCATTGTTCTGCCCGCTGCTGTTTCTGAGTCGGCGCATGAAGCTGTACTTACGTCGCTAAGTAAATCAGAGAAGCAATGGATTGAAGAACACCAAGAAGTAACCTTAGGTTTTGCTCCCTATTGGCCCCCATTTTCGTTCTTAGATCACGAGAACCGATTTACCGGCATTGATCATGATATAATGCATCTAATCGAGGAACGGACGGGTCTCAAAATCTTGCCCGTCATGACGAGTTCATGGAGAAATGCATACCAGAGAGCCATTGATGGCGAAATCGACATCCTTAGCGGTATTTCCCCAACAAATGATCGAATCGAGCATTTTCATTTCACTGACCCTTACGTTTCATTTCCTGTTGCGATCATCACCACCAAAAAGCGGCCCCTACTGATTGGCATGGCCTTTGCCGATGACCTTACATTTGCATTACCAGAGGAATACGTCACGACCGAACGTTTCCAGCAGGAGTATCCCGACGTGAAGGTTTACCTGACAGAAAACCCTCTAGAAAGTATGCGCTTGGTCAGTATTGGAAAGGCAGATGCGACCTTGGAAAATTTGGTCTCAGCCAGCACGATTATTCGATCAAAAGGGTTAACCAATTTGAAGGTGTCGGGAATCTCCCAATATCAGTTTGATCTTCACTTTGCCGTCAATAAAAGCCAACCCGAGCTTCAATCGATTATTGATAAAGCTCTTGCTTCAATTAGTTCTCGTGAGAGACATGCCATCCTCAATAACTGGGTTCATGTCGAGCACGATCAACTTATCGTCTGGGACAAGATCGGTTATGCGATTCTGGCCATTTTAGCGATTATTTTTGGAGTTATTGTTATCGTTTTGCTTTGGAATCGGTTTCTAGCGGCCGAAATTCGTAGACGACAAAAAGCAGAAAGTAGTCTTGCAAAGGCTCTCAAAGAAAAAGACAGCCTTCTCGCTCTCGTAGCCCACGATCTTAAGAATCCACTCCAGGTCATTCATATGTATATGGACACTCTCGAAAAAGAGACTCATGCATCTGAAATTCCTGCAAAAATGTTTTATAATGTCCGAGATGTAACCCATCGAATGACTCGGCTTGTCAACCAACTCGTTCAGCTTAAGGCTCTAGACCATAATAAAATACAAATTGAACTAACCCCTATCCCAATCAATGAAATCGTCCACAAAACGTTGGAGCTTCACAAACTACAGGCAAAAAACAAAGACATCTCCCTGGTCGCCGACATCGCCGAAGAACCCTTGATCGCGATTGCAGATTCAGACGCCTTGATGCAGATATGTGATAATCTCGTCTCGAACGCGATTAAGTTCTCACCAAAGGAAAAAAAAGTGTCCGTTTCTTGCTACTCACAAGAACAAAAGATCTATATCCGCGTATCTGATGAGGGACCGGGTTTCACCTTGGATGATCAGAAAAAACTCTTTGGACGCTTTTCTCTCCTGAGCAATCGCCCCACCGGCGGTGAAAGCTCTAGCGGTATTGGTCTATCGATCGTAAAAGAGCTCGTCGACCGAATAAACGGTCAAATTACCTGTGAAAGCACACCAGGACATGGTGCCACCTTCACAGTAGCCCTCCCAGCCGCCTAATTTTCAGGTGTTTAAACTTCCTTCCTCAACATATTGACCTATAACCCAATATGTGAGCGCACAATTGATAGATGGACGAGCCATTGCTCGAGAAATTCACGAAGAAACCCGGGTAAAAGTCTCAAAGCTCATCGCCCGGGGAACTGAGCCAAAAATCGTTTTCATTCGAGTCGGTGAGGACCCTGCATCTCAGGCGTATGTGGGAATGAAGGACAAAAAAGCAGCCGATCTTGGAATCCTCACGGACACCCGTGTTCTTCCTGAAGAGACAACACAGGACGAACTCCTTGCTCTTCTCAAAAACCTAAATGACGACAAAACCATCCATGGCATTCTAGTTCAGGCACCCCTCCCACCTCATATTTCCGAAACGAAGGTCTTTAGTTCTGTTTCCCCCGGAAAAGATGTCGATGGCTTCCATCCCGTCAATGTCGGAAAACTTCTTCTGGGCTCAGGGGATGGATTTCGCCCCTGCACTCCGGCAGGCGTTCAAGAGTTAATCATCCGCTCCGATATTCCAACAGAAGGAAAAAATGTCTTAATTCTTGGGCGAGGCAACATTGTTGGCAAACCGATGGCAGCCATCCTCTGCCAAAAAGATAAGCATGCAAACGCAACCATCACTTTAGCCCACTCTCGAACGGCAAACATCGCCGACCTCGCTAAAGAGTCTGACATTGTCATAGCAGCCATGGGAGTCGCCGAATTTCTCAAGGCAGATATGGTGAAGCCAGGAGCTACTGTGATTGATGTCGGTGTCAATCGAATCGAAGATCCTTCTGCAAAACGAGGATACCGTCTGGTTGGTGATATTGAATTCGAGCCCATTTGTAAAGTTGCAGGTTTTGTAACACCAAATCCAGGTGGGGTAGGCCCGATGACCATTGCAATGCTCATGGCCAATACAGTTCATGCCGCCGAACAGGCATGAGACATCTAAGCCAAATCTTAGCCCTTATTAGCTTAGTTTGCTGCCTTTGCTCCGTTTCATACGGATCCGTCGATTTTAAAAAAGACATTCCTTGGGAAGAGCTTTCAGACCGAAATGTTTCTGAAGATTGGGGTAAAGCGACCATTCAGCTCCTCCCTCCCGGAGACTGGAAGCACGGTGAAACCGAGCACTTTGTCATTCATTACTCCAAAGATCCGAGTAAGCTTGCAAGACGGCTCGAGCGAATCTATGCCATCATCTTTGAATTTTTTGGTAATCCCGAAGACCGAATGGGAGATCGGAAATCTCATATTTATGCGATTCACGAGTGGCCAAAATGGGAAGCATTCAAATACCAAGTCGCTAAGATCCCCTGGATGGCAGGAGTCTGTCGTGGTCATGAATTCTGGTTCCCAAGTCGTGATCGCAACGGAGACTTCGATTTAAAGTCACGTACCCTAAACCACGAAATGACCCACTTAGTTTTTAATCGAATCTATCCCAGGCATGTGCCTACATGGCTTAACGAAGGTATCGCTGAATACTTCGGCTCGAAAGAAACGATGAGCCGTCGAGACTTTCGAAAAATTATGGGCCGGAGCCCACGCTTACCACTCGATCAATTTCTAGCAGTTGAACGAGGAATTACGACGAACGAGGAAACCTTCATCCATGCGTTCTATTCGGAAGCTGCGATTCTTGTCGATTTTCTGACCGCGAAGCATGATCACTCCAAACTCAAAAGACTTGTCGAAGAATCGATTCACGGCAAGGACCCTCGAATTCTACTACCAACGATCTATGAATATAACTCGTTTACTGAATTCGAAATCGACTATCTCGACTATCGAGAAAAATTTGAGTAGCTCGGCTAACTCTTGTTCGGGTCATAGTAGATCTTAACATCTGCCTTTTGCCCACCTAGAAGTTCTTTGGCCCGAATCAATGCCTTCTTCGTCGACATATTCGGATTCGCTGGATCCCCCATGAAAAAATTATCCTTACTGACAACGTTAATAAGGCCGGACTTAATGAACACTTTACCTACATTGGTTCGAGCACCACTTACGATCAAGAACCTTTCTTTTTCATTGAGATACTGAATCAGCTCTTCCAATGCCATAACACTGGTCGCATCTAAGTGATACGCGTTTTTGAGCCGTAAGATGACGACCTTAAGACTCTCGTCATCACACACCCTCCGCATCTGGTCGCGGAATAATTCAGCAGCTCCGAAAA
Organism: Verrucomicrobiota bacterium; assembly: GCA_039027395.1. Classification (GTDB taxonomy): domain Bacteria; phylum Verrucomicrobiota; class Verrucomicrobiia; order Methylacidiphilales; family JBCBYL01; genus JBCCKK01. The sequence goes on from JBCCKK010000086.1 coordinate 11,169, forward strand.
ACAAATTACCTTCGACATGAACAATCGAAATCTGCGGATTCGGCCGAGTCCGCTTATCTTCAATTTCATACAGATTACCCTGCTCGTTAAAACTATACTCGACCAATTCAGGTGAGCTCACCTTACGCAGAAACAAAATAATAGAAACTACCGCTCCCATGATGATCGCAAAGTCCAAGCGAATCAGGACTGCCGATAAAAACGTAACAGCGAACACCGCAGCATCCGAATGAGTAGCCCGAGTCACCAAGCGAATCGCCCTCCGATTAATTAGAGAAATCCCAATAAAAATAACTAACATTCCAAGAGCAGATACAGGAATA
>JBCCKK010000087.1:0-11476 GCA_039027395.1 Verrucomicrobiota bacterium
AGATTTAAGAAAAAAAAAGAACGCCTGAGATTCAGGCGTTCTTGTAATTAAGACTTTTCGCTTTTGTCATTTTGGCTTTCCAAAACGACTTTTACTTTCGCTTTGACCCCCATGCCCAGGTTAACTTCGACCGATGAAGTTCCGAGTTCTTTAAGAGGGCGGTCGAGCTGAATTTTCTTTCGATCAACCTGATGTCCCATAGCGGCAAGGCGTTCTGCAATATCCTGGTTGGTCACGGAACCAAAAAGCTTATTGCTGCCTTCAGCCGTTTCCATTTGGAACGTTACGGTGCTTTGGTTGAGGCTCCTTGCCAATTCTTCTGCGGATTGAAGCTCAGAAGCTTCACGCTCAGCGCGACGACGCTTGAGGTCTTCGATTTCTTTTTTACTGGCTTCCGTTGCAGGGGCCGCAATGTTATTTGGAATCAAGAAATTGCGCGCGTAACCCGCTTTGACTTTAACAATATCAGCTTCAGCGCCCAATCCATGAACGGGCTTCTTTAAAATAACTTCGATAGGCATAAGATACTCCTTAAATGATTGTTTTTAGGTTAGAAGGGGATTTCATCATCCGCACCCGCGTCTGAAAAGTCATCGTGAGATGAAGGTGGAGGACTATCGGGTTCTTGAGAACGAGAGTAGCTGCTTCCGCGGCTACCACCTCCGGTGTTTCCTCCACCGCCGGAACCCCCGCTGCCCAGAAATTGAACTTTTTCCGCCCGCACCCGTAAGCGGCTGCGTTTTTCGCCTTGAGGGCTTTCCCATTGATCTAGCTGGAGGCGGCCTTCGATAAAAACTTGGCGGCCTTTAGACAAATAATCTTTACAGGTTTCTGCTTGGCGACCCCATACGACAACGTCAACGTAACAGACTTCTTCCTTATCCGATCCATCTTGGGTGCGGTAGGTCATATTCATGGCTAGTCCGAAGTCTCCGACTGGGGTGCCTTTGGGGGTATGACGAACCTCTGGATCCCGAGTCAGGTTGCCAATCAGCATTACTTTGTTGAATGAAGCCATGAGAGTGGTTTTCGTTGAATTGGTTAAGTTAGGTCGATCTGTGAGGGAAAATTACTTAGCAGCTGCCTCTTGAGGTGCTTTTTTGGAGCTAATGTAAAACTGGCGATATACCTTGTCGTTCAAAGTGAACATTTCTTCCAGTTTATTCTTTTTGCTACTGTCGAGCTCGAAGCCAAGGCCGAGGTAGTAACCGGCTGAGAGTTTGCCCGCGACACGTTCGAATTTGCGATGCCCCATTTTCTGAGTTTTGTGGACGGAGCCATCAAGGGACTCGATTGCCTTCTTAAGAGAGTCTGCCATTTCTTCGACGCCTTCTTCTTTGCCATCGATATTTAAGATATACGTTGCTTCGTAATAATGTTTCATAGGTTTGTATTTGCCTGATTCATAGCGGCATCGAGGCCTGTTTGCTGGCATATATCCAACACTTGGACAGCTTTCTCGAGAGCCTGTTGTATCATCGCTTGTTCGTTTTTATCAAATTTCCCTAATACGTGAGTTTTTAACTCCCGTTCTCCTTTCGGACTACCCACTCCACATCGTAGCCGAGGGTAGTGCTCGGTTTGGACCGCTGATGCTATGGAGCGTAGGCCATTATGACCGCCGCTCGATCCTTTAGCTCTCAGGCGAAGATGCCCGAGGGGTAAATGGATGTCATCAACCACCACTATCATCTGTTCCGGCTTCAACCGAAACCATTTCAGGCTCTGCCTTACGGCATCTCCCGACAAATTCATATAGGTCGTCGGTTTCACCAACCAAGTTCCATTATTTATGCGGCACGTAACAGCTTTTGCAAAGCGTGCTTTTTTCCAGGAAAGATTTCCCTGACTTGCCAGCAAATCTAGGACTTCGAACCCGACGTTATGCCGCGTTTTCTGGTAAGCACGTCCCGGGTTTCCCAGTCCTACGACTAGAGGAAACAGGCCAGGAGCCGTCATGAGAAGCTACTTAAGAAGCGCTTTCTGCACCAGCATCGGCACTTTTACCAGCGTCTCCTCCTGCATCATCATCGCTCTTAACGCGTGGAGGATGAACCATGAAAACAGTCAAATCTTTGTCTTGAGTTGCGACGACACCATCGGGAAGCGTGAGATCACCGATGTGAATCGATTGTTCAAGACCAACTCCAGATACATCAACATTGATGGTGGATGGTAAATCTTTAGGTAAACACTCGATATGAAGTTCGCGGATCAAGTGTTCCAAGCGTCCTCCGCCATTTTTGACGCCGTCTGGAACGCCTTCTTCAATAATGGGCACGTTGGCTTGGATTTTTTGATCTTGTCGGACTTCATGAAAATCCACGTGAAGTACCGTATCCTTGATCGGATGGTGTTGGATTTCTTGGATCAAAGCGAGATGAGCTTTTGCCTTGCTGCCTTCGCCTTCAATGCTGAGATTGACCAGCACGTTTTCGGAGGATGCTTCTTGTAACGCTTCAATAAGAGAGACGCTAGAGAGTTCTAAAGTCTGAGGCTTGCCTGCACCATAGAGAATAGCGGGAATTCTGCCTTGATACCGAAGCTTGCGACTTTGGCTGCTGCCAATACCGCTGCGCTGTGATGCCGTTAAATTAATACGTTCTGCCATTTTATTTCCTTTGTCTATTATCTCTTAGGAATGTCTCCTGAGAAAAAGAGCGCCAAATAAAGCAAGAAAACCCGGAAAAGGTCAATCCTTTAATCGTGCTTATTTTACGTGCATTGCCCTTTGGAGTTACTATTCTGAGGTTATGAAACAGGATAGAATCGATTTCGTCGTGCTCATTGTCGTTTTCCTAGGGATTTCACTGGTCGGGTGTGGGACCTCCGGAAGCGGTACTCCAACAAAAACGGGGGTTGGAACGGCCGCGGGAGCTGCTACCGGAGCAGCCGTTGGACAAGCCGTTGGAGGCCAAGATGGATGGTGGATAGGAGCTTTGACTGGAGCCGCAGTTGGGGGGACTGCAGGAAATGCCTGGGGGCGTGCTACCGAAGGTGAGCAAGAAGGTCAACGATTACCTTATGGATCCAAGCAGCCAGGGGGAACACTCCAGAGTCCGTATAGCGATTATCAAGTGAATTTAGGGGGGCGATCTGAAGGAGAAACGGTTTACGACCCTAATACCAAGCAATATTTTCTTGTTCCCTAAGGAGAAAGCTTTGGATCTATGATAGCTGATATCATTCTCGGTTTTCCGAATCAATCATCAGGCTGACAGGACCGTCGTTTTCCAGATGGACGACCATATGGGCCCCAAATGTCCCAACAATCAGAGGGCCTGAGAATAACGTTCTAAGTTTTGCTAAAAACTGTTCATAAATAGGTTCGGCTTCTTGAGGAGGTGCAGATCGATGATAGGAAGGTTTCGTTCCTTTTTTCGTAGAGGCATGCAGGGTAAATTGACTAATTACCATTAAACCTCCTTGAGTCTCTACCACAGAGCCCGATGAACCGTCTTCGAGATCAAAGAGTCGAAGCTTGAGGATTTTTTCGGCGAGCCAGGGAATGTCATCAGGATCGCTGTCTTTTCCAATTCCAAGTAATATGACAAGCCCTTGGTCAATACTCCCGCGGGATTGTTCATCGATGAACAGGTCCGCTCTTCTGACTCGTTGAAGGAAAGCGCGCATTGAGACTAGATTTGGCTAGCGATATACGCCATGTAAGAACCGTAGGCGATTAATAAAAATAAGCCTTCCATCCGGGAGATTTGATAATCGGATTTCATAATCGGAAGTAGGGCCAAGCTGAACAGCATCAAAATAGCAAAATCAATAGGATAGATCCCAGAATCCGAGATTGGGCTAAACAAAGGAGCGATCCCAAGAATGGCTCCAATGTTGAAAATATTGGAGCCAATGATGTTACCAACCATCAGATCTCCTTGTTTCTTAAAAGCAGCTACGAGGCTAGTTGCCAATTCAGGTAAGCTCGTTCCTATCGAGACGATAGTGAGACCGATTATGATCTGACTCACTCCCAGTTTTGTAGCAATGCTAACTGCTGAGGTCACCATTAACTCGGCCCCAAGACAGAGAATGCCCAAGCCTGCAATGAGAAGGGCAACATCAATTGCCCAGTGGCGACCCAGTTTTACCGCAACCGATTCGACTTCTTCCTGAGTTGCACTTTCGCCGGACTGACGGGCTGAGATAACGGAGTAAACGATATAAACAAGCAATCCGACGAATAGGATGCAGCCTTCATGACGAGCGATAGTTTTATCAGAAACAAAAAAAATGAATAGCACCGTAAGTCCTAGCATGACCGGGATCTCTCTTCGGATAATCTGACGCTGCACCGCGAGCGGAAAGATTAAGGCTGCGGTGCCTAAAATGAGGCCCGTGTTTGCGATGTTAGAACCGATGACGTTTCCCAAAGCAATTCCTCCGTTTCCTTCCAAGGCCGCACGAATGCTGACGACGAGCTCAGGGCTGCTGGTGCTGAAGGCGAGAACCGTAAGTCCGACAATCAATGGACTAATGCCGGCCCGAAGAGAAATGGCAATGGCACCGCGAACTAAAGCCTCTGCCCCAAAAAAAAGGAGTACTAGGCCCGCAATGAGCAAAAGTGAATCATTGAGCAGGAGTGTAGATTTTATTGGGTTTGGTAAAGAGGAGCTAAGTCGGGGTCTTTCCTACTATATTTAAGAAACTCAGATTGCAAGGAGATCGCGGAATCTAAATGCTCTCGAGCTTCTTTTAATGAGCCGAGTCGAGCTTCGTAGCAGGCCAAGTTGTAGAAATAGATGGCCTCCTTTTTGAGGGCCTCCGGGCCTGTAAGTAGGCAGTCGAGAGCTTCTTGAGTTTTCCCCATTTCATGGAGACAGAAGGCCATATCGAGCCAAGGCGCGGGATGTTTAGGCATTTGTAAGCTGAGTTTCTCGGCCAAAGTATAACCTTCTTTCCAGTCGCCGGCCTTGATACGAATTGCCGTCTCTAACATCATGACCTCGGGTTCATTTTGTTTGGATTCGGGAAGGTGAGTTAATTCCTGAAGCGCCTCTTCCATCATGCCAAGATCGTAATATCCCGATGCGGCGGCTAGGTAATGTTCATCCTTCATTCAAGCTCAGTGGAGCAGAATCTGCGCCAGCTGGCAACAGAGAGTGCTCTCTTTAATGTTAGCCCACAAGAGCGGATTCCAAAGAGAAAATTTTTGTTAAAGGGATGAAAGATTGAGTTAAATCAAGAAATCGGATCTTTAGATTATCCGTGCCGCATTCAAGTGGCTATTTCTAGGTTGCTGGAGTATGGGATTCATGGGGCTTTTAGGCCTTTAATCGAAGCGGAATGTTTTCACGTCAAACAGTGATGCCGAAGAGTTTTTGAATACGAGGTATAAATTTTGTTCACCGGTTGTTGATCCGTTTAAGGAGTTTGTAGAGAAGTCAACGAATGTGTTCCAACCTCCCGTGGGAGTAGTGTTGAGCGATGCGATCAAAGTTCCATTAGGAGATCCTTGACGCATTTCCAAGGTGCCTCCTGTGCCGCTACTGGATGCTTCAACGGTGAGTGAAGATGCCCCCAAGCCAAAATCAAAGGCATTAAACCGAATCCATGAATCTCTCTTAATGAAGCCCACTTTATTCGACATCGCTCGCACAATGTTGTCATTGGTTGGATGGGATTCATTATCGAATTGATTAGCTTGAATGGTTAAGCCCAGAGCTTGACCCATGCTCACGTTGTTAGTGGGAGACCACCGGTAAAGATAATTTTTCCCCTAAGCAGTTCTGGATATCCGTTTCAGGGAAAATGTAACTTTGAAGACGGCCAAGCCAAAGTCATACCTACAAACCAAACAAGGGCTATCAGCGAAAATCCTACTTGGGATTTTCTGGTTCGGTTAGTAGGTTCTATTTCTTCTAAGAAAAGTGATCCCCGTAGGTATACTGCATTCTAAAGACTCGTAAAAAATGGGGCCTTAATTTATGAGGCGAATGCGTATTGAGTTCATGGCCTTCCAATTAAAAAAACGGAACAGGAATCGAAGTTGGCTAAATTGATTATAAGCAAAAAGGGTGTGCCTGGATTCTCTTACACAGTTATCTGGTGTTCACTCTTAGCGGGCTTGTGGGCGGGCGCTACTCTCAGCGATTTGTAGTTTTGGAGAAAGTGCGATCGATTGAACTGCCTTATTATTAGACCAAGCCAGCTCCATAACGGCCCTGGCAAATGAATATTCAGGCATGACAAGACGGCTTAATGTCGGAAAAATAAGGTCACTAAAGGGAATGTCATCATAAGAAACGGTAGAAAACGTGCCGGGAATAGAAATGCCGTGCATCGTTGCATAACGAACAACCGCCAACGTTCCTACCCCGGAGAAAGCAACGATAGCGGTCGGTTGGGGATCTTGAGCTAATACAGCTGGCATTGCATCGAATGCGGCCTGAAAGGAATTGGACCAGTTGGGAGTCTGGCAATGGTGAATAACAACGTCCTGGTCTAACGAGCGTCGACTAATTTCAGCTTCCAGTGCTTGCTTTCTTAAGCAGATCGTAGCCAGCTGGTCGGGTTCATTAATAATAAACGTAATCCGACGATGGCCCAAATCGAGAAGGTGGTCTAAGATGAGATTAGTGGTTTTCTGTTGGTCAATATACACGTGATTACCCAGATAAGAAATGTCCAAGGGGCTTCCACAGATAGTTCGAAATCCCAGTGAATTGAAACAGTTATACAGATCGTGAATTCTTTCTTGGGTGTGCCCAATGAATACCAAACGTTCTATATCGGGATCCGCTTTGATCATAGTGCGGAATTCCTCTGCTGTGTCATTTTTGGAAAGGTAGTGCACGCGAATATTGCAATCGTATTCGTCAGAAATTCGAGCGAACCCTTGAATGGCCTGAGGTTTGTTATTCGTTGTGGGTAAGACAATTCCTAGAACTCGAGAGCTCCTCTTTCTTAAAACGAAGGTGCCGCGTCCAACATGTCGATAGAGTCTCCCTTTATTAACCAATTCTTGAAGGGCCCGTCGAACGGTAGGCTGGGACACATTCAAATCATTAATCAATTGCCTTTCTGTCGGAAATCGGTCTCCATCACTAAACTCCTCGTCTAAACGAGCTTCCAGCATTCTGAGTACACGATTGTACAGCGGCTCGGTCAAATTCTCAGCCTCAGGTGCCGGCACTATGGAGTTTGGTTTTTGCATCACTTTCCGCAGAACTTTAAACACCTTTAGTTCTCAGGCCAAATTATAATTAGCGTGCGCACCTCAAATTTAGAGCGGGCAATCTGAGAAATTAATTGTAAATTGCTTATACTCAATTTATGCTGTTCGGTGCGTGATGTCCACACAAAGGAAAAAGAAATGACCTATCGAATCGCGATCATTGGTGTTACCGGATACGCAGGCAAATATCTTGAGACGCTTAGAGCTTTGATTCGAAATCAAAGGATTCGAATTACGGCAGCAGTTGTGATTAATCCTGATGAAGCCGCTTCAGAGCTGCAATTCCTTCGGCAGATAGGAACTACGGTTTATTCAGATTACCAAGAGATGTTGGCTAGCCAGGCAGCGAACATTGACTTATGCATTATTCCTACCGGAATCGCATGGCATAAGCGAATGACCGTTGAGGCGTTATCTCATGGGCTCAATGTGCTGGTGGAAAAACCGATCGCTGCAACGCTTCAGGATGTGCGAGATATGGCAGAAGCCGAAAAAGCATCATCAGGCTTTGTTGCTGTCGGTTTTCAGGATATCTATCAAAGTAGTGTCCAAAATCTGAAACAACAGATACTGAATGGCGTAATCGGTAAACCCGTCCATATTAAATCAAAGTGTCTTTGGCCGCGAAGATCGAGCTACTTCCTCAGGAATGATTGGGCTGGTAGGTTGCATAATGGAAATGACTTGGTTTTGGATTCGCCTGCCAACAACGCCATGGCCCACTTTATCAATCTCAACCTGTTTCTATGCGGTTCCAATTTTGCCTCTTCGAGTCGGGTGGCCGAACTGAGCGCAGAAATCTATCGAGTCCAAAAAATCCAAAGTTTTGACATGTTTTGTTTCAAGGCGCGCCTAGCTTCCGGCGTTAAGTTGTCATTTTGGGGAAGTCATAGCAACCATCAGCTGATTGAACCTGAAATTATTATCGAAGGTGATCAGGGTACGGCATCTTGGAACTCCCTAGGCGAAGTTATCATCAAGGGGTCCACACAGTCGAGCAGTAAAGTCGGAGCCTGGGACGAAAACGAGCATGATGGGCGACTTGCTATGTTGGAAGCGGTGCTACGTCGTATCCATGATCCAAAACAATTTGTTTGCACGATTGATTTAGCAAAAGAGCACACGCGCCTAGTCAACGCTCTGCATGACTATTTTCCAATTGTTGAATTAGATCATCGCCACCTCACCAAGAATCAGGACGATGACGACTCAATGGTGGAGATTCGTGGATTGCACCATGACCTTTCTTCAGGTTTTCAAAGAAACAAAATGTTTAGTGAACTCGGTCTAGAGTGGAGTCAGGGAACAGAAACTATTTCGTTACATGACTACGACCATTTCAAGGGAAGGCTCATCCCGTGCTCCTAAAAGAGTCTCAAGAGTGTATAGGGTTGGACCGATTATGCCTAACAATTTTTACGAATACTTGCTTAATGCTGTGTGGTTGCCTGCAGTAAGGGCCATCGGTTAAAACTTAGTCCAGAGCAAGCGTTTGTAGAAGCCAATCAAGCATTCTACCTGAGCAACTACTCCATTGCTGCTTCTCTCTATGAACGTGTTGCCTCTTAGGTGGGGACAGATCATGCCGTCTATGATAAAGCACTGTATGGTGAGGCGGTTTGCTTGTGGCATGAAATATCGGCTTCCAAAGAACGCGTTGAAAAGGCCCAGGCCTTCATCAATCAGATATTGCATTCGAAGCCCAGTGGAACCTTAGCGCCTTACGTTTTGAAAAATCTCAGCCGTATTGAGGAGCTCCGTGACTACGATGGAGATCAAGCCAACCTAGAGAAGGCACAGGCTTACTACAGAGATGTGCTGGATGGAAAATTCAATGGAACAATTGTTGATGAGGTAGCGTTCTATTACGCGGGAACCTGGGTGCAAAAACTCGAACGACCGGATTCGGTGGAGGTTGGAGTTTCGTTTCTCCTCGAGTATCTAGACAAGAATCCGAACAATCCATATGCGACGGCATTGAGCCTGGAATCAGTGCCCAAAATAACTTTGCTGTTATGGAATTATGTCATCGAGCCCAGTCCGCGTCGAACTACCAAACTAATAATTTACGATGACTTCTATAATTGAGGGTATCAGCATTACTGGCGTTCATGTCTACGATAAACGGCCTTCACCCGATGGAAAATTAGGAGGATGTCCTTACATCCATGCCGTAGCACATGAAGTTTATATCGTTCACTCCGGACACGGATCGGTCGAATTTCACGAGCCCGATCAAGGGATGTGGATCGAAGACCTTCACCCAGGTAAGATCATCTAGTTCCCCCTCAAGTCTGTTGCACCGGATCGTTACCTCAAACGAACTACGTATCATTGCGCTTCTGTCTCATTCGGGTGTAGCAGAAGCGGGTGATGCTCGAATCTGGCTTGGGGTCGAAATTGATTCAGACCCGGTTGCCTACCGCGCGGCGTCCACATTACCTCAACAAGCCGCACTTGAAGATGCGTTGGCGCGGCGAGATCAGTCCATTTTAGGTTATCGTGAACTGTTAACCTGGTGGCAAACAGATCGTTCTCGATATCGTAATGTACTACGAGCATTTCGGGCTCGCCACGGTAAGGTGATGCAGTCTCATGCCAATCTAGAAGCGAGCGTGCGCGACGCACATCTAGCCTGGGGCAATGAAGGGCTAGAACGCTTGATTTCTTTACCCGAGATTACTGCGGACTATCAGCCCAAGTGTCGCGATCTTTTGAGGAAGCAAATGCAAGCCTCGGTGTGTGCAGGTTACTTCAGCAAATGATCTAGAAACATTGGTTTCGGGCACCAATCTAAGCACCTTTCTAGAGCGCTTATCCACTAAGATAGGCATTGACTCGAACCAGAAAATCTCAATGATTTTGATCAATGAACAAAACGGAAATCATCGGATATGCGATTGCTCTTAAAGGAGCAGGAATTATCGGAACCTTTGCTATGATCGAAGGACTTCGTTTTTTTGACGGCTGGCCTAGTGTATGGATTGTCTGGCCTCTGTTGATCTTGGGCTTCTTTATGGTGCTCTTTGGACTCGGTCTGGCGGCCCGCGCTGAATCTTAAAAGCGCATCTGAATGGTCAGAGTTTTTGGTGTTCGCTTTCTTATCGTAAGTCGTCGTTGCTTTTTGTTGTATTTAAATTTAATCGGTCGCCCATTGGCTCGGATGCTTTTGGGACGCATTTCACTGTAAATTCCAATTTCCCCCCCGGCTATTAATTGAATGGAGTATTCTTGAGAAGACTGCCATCCACTTTGGAGAATAGCAGCCGAGCTATTGTATTTATCGAGTAACCCAAAAACTGCAACGCCTTGTTCAATCGGAGCAAAGGTCGCCAGTTCAAACTCTAATGGGTTGAGTGTCAGCGATTTCTTGGTTCGAGTGCTCAGGCAGATGTATTCATCTTGGTTGTGGAGAAAGCAGGCGAATTCTTTGCCCCGCAAATAGGGAATATCGGATGGCGCGAACGTGTTGGTAATAGATTCGGTGCTTCGGAATTCCTTATTTTGGCAGTGAAATAGGCCCAATACTCCATGATCTCCATTGCGATTGGTAATTTTTAGAAGCTTGGATTCTTTCAGGCAGTTTGTGAAAAGGCGATCTTCTGAAGGCAACGCCGGTTGAGGACACCTTAATACTCGCCCATCATCGAGACAGAGTTTCTTTAGCAAAGCGAAATTCTGTTTTCCAGGTTTATCACTAACATAGATCGGGCCTCCACTGATGCTACGGGCTGCTGCATGATAGGCACCAGTTGCATGATACGTTTGAAACATGTCCCAATCGGGAATGGAAAAGGTTTGGCTAAATACATTATTAAAAGCATTGCTGTGAATGTGCCGTGCTTGCGCATCGGAGTTCTTCTTCGGATAAAAATCATCTGAGTTCCGCCAAAGATTGGCGGAACTCATGTGAAAACCAATATCCGAGGTATTGCACATACAATGTAGAAGATTTCCATTGAAGTGGTGAGCAGAAGCGCCTTGTAACGCTTCTTGATAGCTCACTTGAGTTTGTACTTGAGGAAGAATACCTTCGGTAAAATCCTGTAGCATGGCCTGGTTATCTACCTTGGTCATGTCAATGCCGCATGAGCGCAGATACCGATAGAAATCCTGATAAAATCGTTGAATATCGGTGGGATGAACGAGGTCCCGGGTATCGGCATCAAACTGATCTGGCCAGCCTTCGAACTTCGAGCTCTTTTTTGAATTGCGCACGATCTGGTAAAATTTCTTAAGCGGCCCATCTGCGGAGGTTCCTTGCCAATACCCCTGCAGGGTGTGCCAAAC
>JBCCKK010000088.1:0-11437 GCA_039027395.1 Verrucomicrobiota bacterium
AGACGCGGACGAAGCTGCTTCACGTCTCGAAAATATTCAAGAGGTAGTTAATGCGTTAGCCCAATACAAGGAGGAGGGTGGAGAGACCATTCAAGGATTTTTGGATGCCATGTTACTTCGTGACACGGAAGACCCAAACCGAGACAAGAAGAAAGATGATGAGGAGTTTGGAGTTACCTTAATGACGTTACACTCCGCAAAAGGATTAGAATTCCCGAGAGTGTATCTGGTAGGAGTGGAAGAAGGCGTGCTCCCGCACGATCGTGTTAAACTTGAGGGTAATACCGATGAAGAGCGTCGGTTGTTCTATGTAGGAATCACACGAGCTAAGCGGGTCCTATCTATCTCCTATTGCGAAACGCGTAAACGTTATGGACAAGAAGAGCCGTGTCATCCGTCCAGCTTCATTGATGAACTTCCTGAGGATGTTCTGGATCGTCAAAGCGCTGAGCACTTTAAAAAAGAGGTATCGCAGGAACAAGTTGTCGGTCAGTTTGCTTCCCTGAGGGAACGCCTGCAAGCGGATGAGTAAACGGCCGTGATCTATTCCAGCAATGCTTCGTCACCTGGAGCATGTCGGTTCCAATAGTCCAATCGCAGTGTTTTCGTTAGTTCGAGCGATTCGCCGTTCGGACGTTTCCAGCTCGCAAGCGGGTGGGGCCACTCGGATTTAAAGACCAAGATATCCTCATTTCCATTCCAGTTTAAAGTCACCTTCATTCCTTCTATTGAAATGGTTGCGTTTTGGGGAGTGAAGCTACCAGCTTTGGAGTGCGTCATGGGATGAACGATCTTAAGGTCTTCAGGTGCTCCTTGTTTGTCGGCAACAAGGAGCCGCGCTCGCAAAGGCAGTTCTTCATAAAACCAAACTGTTCCTTTGGGTTTGAGCTGAGATTCCACATGGGCTTGACCATCCCAATAGGTTTTGGCGAGTAGATGCCATTGCCCATTGCGGAAAAGTCCCTCCTTAAAGCTAAGTCCACATGCCTCGTGGTGGCTTAGAGAAAACTTAAGAAGATCTCCCTTCGATTTTGACCAAAAACAGGAATGCATTTGCTCGTAGCGGTAGGTTCCCGTTTGAGTTGAGGTAACTTGATTCAATTTGATCACTGAAATGATATCTTTTCCTTCAGATTTATTACTTTTTACTAAATCTTTAATATTAAAGCTCTCTTTGACAAGAAAATGCCGAACTGAGGATTGATAGAGTCGCCCGTAGTGAAATCGACGGGCTTCGTAAAGATTCAGCTCTGCTTTTCCATCATGCCAAAAGTCTGCATCGAGAAGCGAAGACGTGGCATTTGCAGAATTTACCGAAAATCCCGCGGAAATAAGAACGATCGTGAGAATAAGTTGGAACATGAAGCACCATTGATCTCAATTCCAGATCTGTCAAGGGACCGACTTTTTGCGGAAAAAGTTGTGGAAATCTTAAGAAAAACTGGCACAGTTCGGATCATGATGGCGGAACGTGTAACTCAATTCCTATTTGCGATCTCTTTGATCGTCGCAAATCCATTATTGGCTCAGCAGGTGCCAATTGATTCTGGCGAACCTGAATGGTTGAGGGTGAGTGATACCGACATAGAAACCCGTCCTACAACCTCGATCAGCCATGAGGCAGACGTTGGATTCTCCTACTCAGGCGAGATGGGAGTCGACCAAGGAACACGTGATCTTGGAGATCAGGATGCTTTCAATAGTTACGTTAATTATACCGCGGCCTTCCCCATTCACGAAAGCATTCAAGCTCGCGTGGGTTTTTCTTGGGATCGATACTCGTTCGGAGCGCCGTCAGCTACCCCGCTACCTGACACCCTTCAACAAACCTCACTAAACATCGGATTTGACATCGAGCTCGCAGATAAATGGTTGATGCGTTTGGAAGCTGCCCCTGGTATCTACAGTGACTTTGAAGATATCTCACTGACCGATGTAAATGTTCCGGTAATTCTTGGGTTCTCCTATTTTGTAAACAGTGAACTCCAATGGTTCTTCGGAGTAAGTGCAGATTTCCGAAGAGAAATTCCGATTCTTCCCGGAGTGGGAGTTCGTTGGCAGTTTGCTGAAGACTGGACGTTGATGTTCTTACTGCCTAAACCTCAACTGCAATATCAAATCCACCCGGCAGTTACGGCCTATGTTGGAGCGGATCTAAAGGGTGGAAACTACGCGGTCAGTAAAGATTTCGGCACAGACATTGGTCAGCCTAATTTGGACAATGAGGTCGTTGAATATTTGGAAGCACGGCTAGGCGGAGGAGTTAATTATAAACTGCACCCAGCTGTTACGGTTGGGGTCGAAGCAGGAGCTGTAATGTTCCGGCAGTATGACTTTCAAGATGACGACTTGACGCTTCAATCGGATGAGCCCGTTCCCTATGGAGCCATCAGCTTGAAGGCAACGTTTTGATCAGTATCTAGCATTGCCTCGAGATTTCAAACTAGCCAAGGCTAGAATAACCGATACAGTTTTAGCTCATTTGAGGACAGGTGGCAGAGTGGTCGATCGCGCCCGCTTGGAAAGCGTGTGAACCGCAAGGTTCCGAGGGTTCGAATCCCTCCCTGTCCGGTGCCAAAGGCACCCTTACTCCGACGAAGTCGGTTATTCGAACCCGGCCAAGAGGGTTTGGCGCGTTTCGTCACGCGTCTGCGGGACGAAATCCAAATAAGCAAAGCTCAACTTCTGCACAATGATTGTTAAGGAGTCAGTCATATATCTCTGTCCGATTCTATTTAAACCATTTCTGTTTAGAACTCATTAGGTGCATAAGTAGACAGGATTCATATTATATTAAGTTTTACGTGATATGCTGCCTTCACAATGAAGGGATTCATTATTGAAGATAGCAGGTCTACATTGCCTGCTGCAATTCACCTCCTCGCCGACTACTCCGGTTGTCCCGCGCATCAACTAACAGACAAAAATCAAATTGATAGGCTCCTGCTTGAAGCTGCGGAGTCCGTTCGATCTACCGTTGTTGCCCAGTTTTCTCATCTGCGTCCTGATGGAGGGTTGTCGAGTATGGTTTTGATTCAGGAATCCCATCTGGCTATTCGAACTTACCCGGGCGCAGGCTACGCAATAGCCGACTTTTTTACCTGCGGTGAATCAGATCCTCATGCCGCTTACCCAATTCTTCGGGAGGGGTTAAGCGCAAAAGATTCGAAACTCATTACCATTGATCGAGGTAAACAGCTAAAGAAGCATCCTAAGGTTCGGGGATACCAAAAAATTATTCGCGAAACACTGGATTGCCGAGGTTCCCATATTAATGAAGGACTCAAAGTGGCACGTATTGCAGAAGGGGACGTCGGTCTTTTTGCGACTCGCGATTTTAAAGCTGGGGAAACCGTTTTTGAATGTGAATTTTGGCTAACCAGTTTTGATACTATTTTTAAAATCTTAACGGACGTTGGAGAAGTCAACCTTTCTGCGGATGACTTAGGGTGGGAGCTGACGCTTCCAGAGATGGAGCGATTCCCGGATGTCGTTTGTGATATCTGGAAAAATCATTATCGTCTTGATTCTCCCTCGATCATAGAACTTAGGGAACATATTACCGGTGGTCGTTCCCGTGAGGTGATGGTCTCATCTTTTGATGGCCTCGCACGTATATCAGAGAATGCGAATATACGGGAAGACTTCGATCAGATACAGATGACCTTTGAAAACAACTACCCTCAGTGGCGTGTGCCTATGGTAGCCACGGATCCTATCATGCGAGGAGAGGAGATCTTCTGGGAATCTAGTGAGTCACGATACAAAACCGATAATTTGGAAATAAAAGGTTTAAAATGAATGATCTCGTTGCATCTCTACCGAGATGGTTTCTTATCGAACTGAAACCTGACGAGCTCTACATCGAGCCCACCGAGGCTTCTGCTCGTACTTTTTTTCTCGATTCAGCATTGACCCGGCTACGCAATCCAGAGGTGTCCTTTTTTCCACTTTCAAATCAACAGTTACTCATACACATCCACTGTCCTGATGCTTTGATCGATATCCGTGTCGAGTCGGCAAATGTTTCTATTATGGTTCAGGTCATTGGCGATATGGAGGGCCCCATTCGATTTTGTGAAAACATGGACGCTCTTGTCTATGGAGATCAACGGGTTCGATCTCTTCCTAGCGGAACCATTTCTCCTTTTGGTTCCCGGCCAAGTGGTACGCTTTTCGGGCGAGTTTTGGAACAAACTCAGAGTGATTACCAGACATTCACCTTGACGGATCATCCGTTCTATGGGCGCGCTCTTATGCTCGATGATGCCATCCAGTTCGGAGATCGTGATGAAAAGCTCTACAGTGATTCGCTAGTTTCTCATGCGTTACCTGAGGATGTGGATTCTGTTCTGATTTTGGGGGGAGGCGATTGTGGCGTGTTACGCGAGGTTTTAATTCGTAAGGTAAAACGCGTCATTATGTTTGAACTCGACCGGCACGTTGTCGAATTCTGCAAAGAGCATTTTCCCAGCGTTGTCGGAAGAAGCACGGAAGATCAGCGGGTCGAAATCCAGTTTGGTGATGCCTTTAAGTTTCTCGAAACGACTTCCGAAACATTTGATGTGGTGATCTCCGATCTGCTGGATGCTCCGATTTCGAATCTCGGTTTAGATCAACAAGTTGGGCTTATGAAGCGGGTGGTAAAGAAAGGGGGGCGCCTAGCTACGCACGCTGAATTTAAAGAGATGGATGATCCAAGTCACCAAACCGAACCGATGATCGAGGCGTTCAATCACCATTTCGAAGATGTGGAAATCATCGAGAAACGAATCCCTTCTTTTCAGGATCAAACTTGGCTCTTTGTGCGAGGCGTTTGTTGCGATTCCGAAGGGCATTCAAAATGAATACGCCAATACCCATGACTTCAGGGCCTGCCGGGCAGCATCTTGTCCTTGAACTCAATGGGTGTAATCCGGAAGTTCTCGATGATCGAAATGCGGTCGAGAGGGGGCTTCGCAGCGCGGCTTCCCTCATACAAGTTGCTGTTGTCGAATGCAAACTTCACCAGTTTTCTCCTCAAGGTGTGACGGGGGCGATTTTGCTCGATAGCGCCCATCTAACAATTCACACCTGGCCCGAATATTCTTATGCCGCTATCGACTGTTATGCGTGTTCGGAAGGTAATTTGAATTTGGTTTCTACGGCACTGAGTAAAGCCTTTGAACCCCAAAATCAAAACAGCATCGTTATTGAGAGGGGGTTAGTCAATTCTGGTCTTTCGCGAGTTAAAGATCATGTGCCGGTGGACAGCGTCGAGCTGGATTTTGCACAGTCAAATATCCCGAAAATACTAAAAATTGACCATTCTCCTGGACGTGGATTTGGTCTTTTTACGAGGTGCTCCTTCGAAGAGAATGAAGTGCTTTACGAAGCTCCTGGGCATCTCCTTCATTGGCTGACAGAGATTGTAATTAGCACAGATGTGGGGGCTAGTATTCATACAGCAGACGATTATTGTTATGAGATTCTTCCTCCCTTCGTTGAAACCTGGCCGAGTTCTATGCGGGACAACATCGCTAAGCATTATCAACTCGAGGATGATAGCCCCGAGGGGCTGCTAGAGGCGATTACTGAAGATGGAAAGTTTGAAGTGATGATCACGGGTCTCAATGGAATGCAGAACCATAGTCAGACACCCAATACCATACTTGATTTCGATACGGCACGTATATCCTTCAATGAGAAGGGGCGCCCATTTTGGACGATCCCCGTGCGTGCTTTACGCTCAATCGAAGTAGGAGAGGAGCTCTTTGCCGACTACGGTAACGCTCTTCCGGATTTCGTCGTTGAAAAGAACTGGTTAACATGAATGCCGAACCCGAACATTTTGAAGACGAGGAAGAGGATAGCCCAAGTATCTGGTGGGTTCTTCAAATGTTATGGCCATCCATCCGGGTTTACCAAAAAACAGCCTTATTGCTCCTCCTCGTGTTGACAGGGCATGTCATATCAACAGTCGCCCTCGCTATCTCACTAGAAACTCTTTTCGACAAGTCCATTCCCGAGGGTGATATTTCAGGAGTGTTGAAAACGGGGGCAGTGCTTCTAGCGGTTATTTTGGGGTCCAGTATCGCATCTATCTTTCAGGCGCATTTAGTAGCTAAGCTTAGCGCTGGAGTGGTTTTTGATCTTCAGCGCCGGATCTATGATCATATCTTGGGGATGAGGCCCTTATCTGTTGCCAAAGCTAAGTCGGGAGATTTGTTGGCGCGTTTCTCAACGGATCTTGCACCCGTGGCCGAAGCGGTTGGAGTCGGCGTTCCTTTCGTTGCTATGTATCTTCTCGTTATCATGGGATGCTTGGGAACGATCAGTTGGATCGACTGGCGGGCAGGTGTCGGAACTCTCGTACTCTTTGGAAGTGGAGCTCTGTTGGGTCGAGGTTTTCCAGAACTGGCTTCCGAAGCAACTCGTCGGTTTAAGGAAACGGAATCAGATGTACTCTCGCTCGCTTCAGAAAGTGTGCGCAATCATGTCCTCATCAATATTTTTGGGCTTAGCGGTCATTTCCGCCGACGCTTTCGAGAAGTAGCTTCGGATCAGCGCGAAGCTCAGAAGCAATCAGGGTATCGTCTCTATATTACAGAGATGTTAGCTGAGTATGGTTCAATGGCTCTGGTTGCTGTAGCTGTCGTTGCTGGATCTCTCCTTGCCATACATGGTCATGTTAGTATGGGAGCGCTGGTCGCGATTTTCACTCTCCTTGTTTATTTGCAAGAAGGTGTTTATGAAGTTACTTCCGCTGGGACTAACTTAATTGAAGCTTCAGGAGGGCTTGCCCGAATCCAGGAACTATTCGATGAAGAACAGGAAAGTGATCATTCGAATACGCGTGTAGCACTACCGCTAAAGAAAGAAATACGATTTGAAGATGTGGCCCTGTCCTTCGGAGGGAATGAAGTTCTTTCTAGCGTGTCTTTCTCCATCAAGTGCGGGCAGCATGTGGCGATCGTGGGTAGTAGTGGCTCGGGTAAGAGCACATTGCTCAAATTAATCATGCACCTCTTGGAACCCGATGAGGGAAGAATTACTTGGGATGGAGAAGACTTGGCGAGTCTTTCAAGAACTTCTCTTCGAAAACAGCTAGGCGTTGTCTTTCAAGAACCTCTTTTGATTGGTCGCACCATCCGCGAAGTCATTGCGCTCGGAGGTGATCGTGTGAGTGATGCCCAGGTTCAAAGAGCCAGCCAGGCGGCTTCATTGGAAGGGTTTGTTGCTAAGTTGCCCAGTGGTCTCGATTCACCCCTGGGAGAAGAGGGTAATGAAATGTCTCTCGGACAGAAGATGCGTATTGCCCTTGCCCGTGCGTTGGTGCGCAATCCATCTGTTCTTCTGCTCGATGAAGTCAGTGCTTCCTTGGATATTGCGACTGAGGACCAAATCATCGAGACGGTCAAGTCCTTGCCTGAAGAGCAAACGATTATTTCAGTGACACACCGGCTCAGTGTGGCCCGAACCGCTGATCGTATTATCGTCCTCGGCGATGGAATCGTTCTGGAAGAAGGGAGCCACGAAGAATTGATTCAATCGAATGGGTACTACGCCAAGATGAATTCGCAGCAAACGGCAATTACTGTTGAGGAAGGGGCTCTTTACATCTCTCCCGAGCGGTTGAAGCAAATACCGATTCTGAGAAGAGTAGAGCCCCAAACGCTTGCCGTGCTTTCCAGAGCTTTCAGTGCTTGTGAATTCGATGAGGGAAGTACCATCATTAGGCAAGGAGATCCATCAGAAGAGTTCTACATTCTCTACCGAGGCAAACTTCAAGTTCTCGTGGGCGAACAAGAGGTTGGGCGATTGGAAGATGGTGACTTCTTTGGTGAGATGGGATTGCTTTTTGATACTCCCCGAACGGCTAGCATACGAGCATTGACACCTGCAAACTGTTTGCGGATCGCAGGTGATGATTTTGAAAAGCTTGTTGCTGGGGATCCGGAGATTGAAAAAGCGTTACGAGCTGCAGCTCAACTAAGAGGATCGAGAATTTAAGTCTACTGAATCGACGGTTCTTTCGAAATTAGTCAACACTTAGGGTTTGAAGCGATGTATAACCGATAATAGGCGACCGACTGTTGCCTCCCACTCTGGGGTAAGTAAAAACCTTTTTGGTGTTTTTCGTGATGCCAGAAAGTTTTACACTCACTGTTGTATCGTTCGTATTGTGTAGAATGTGCATTTTTCTACTGTGATTCCAATAGAGGTTTACACCATCTTCGGAATCAACCAACTTTTGATGATTATTCAGTGTGTCTAGTTTGCTCTGCTGTATTTTGTTTTGCTGTTTATAAGTAGCGTTTATCACATATGTGGAAGACCATAATAGTAGTATTAGTATGATTAGATATTTCATGTGATGCTCCTAATTTCAGTGTTTTTTTCGTTCAAGAACTAACAATTTGCTAATTTTTAATGTGAGGTTGGCTGGGCTACCTATTTCTAGGTCGGTAAGAATTAGAATACACCGATTAGGATGACCATCACCTAGATTAGCCCCGTCATCCTGGACGGATCCACCCACTGGTCGAATTGTTCTTCGGTTAGTAATTCGAGGGCCAGGGCAGCTTCTTTTAAGGACGTGTTTTCTGCATGGGCCTTCTTAGCAATTTTGGCGGCATTGTCGTATCCAATATGTGGGTTGAGAGCGGTGACGAGCATGAGTGAATTCTTTAAGTGTTCGTCAATTCGCGATTGGTTGGGTTCGATTCCGATGGCGCAATTGTCGTTGAACGCTTGGCATGCGTCGCCTAGGAGAATGGCAGATTCAAGGAACGCTTGAATCATTACAGGCTTGTAGACGTTAAGTTCGAAGTGTCCGTTGGCACCACCAATCGTGATAACTGTGTCATTTCCCATAACCCGGGTGCAGACCATGGTAAGGGCTTCCACTTGGGTCGGATTGACTTTGCCGGGCATGATGGATGATCCGGGTTCGTTGGCTGGAATGATGAGTTCGCCAATTCCGGATCGCGGCCCGGAAGCGAGTAATCGGATGTCGTTAGCGATCTTTGTAAAACTGACTGCAAGCTGTTTGAGTGCTCCATGAGATTCAACGATCGCATCATGAGCGGCTAGCGATTCAAATTTGTTTTCCGCACTGACGAACGGATATTCCGTAAGTTCGGCAATCTTAGCAGAAACTTTTTCCGCATAGCCTTTGGGAGCATTCAGACCAGTTCCTACAGCGGTTCCTCCGAGGGCGAGCTCGGTAAGGTGTGGTAACGTGTTTTTCAGGGCTTTGATGCCGTGTTCGATTTGGGAAACGTATCCGGAAAATTCCTGCCCGAGGGTTAATGGGGTCGCGTCCATCCAGTGGGTTCGGCCAATTTTAACGACCGACTCCATTTCTTTCGCCTTTTTTATTAAGGTTTCTTTAAGCGCTTCGATCTTGGGAATCGTTTGTTCAATCAATACCTGGTAGGCCGCAATATGCATGGCTGTAGGAAAGGTATCGTTAGAAGACTGTGACTTATTAACGTCATCGTTGGGATGAATGAAGCGCTCGCCTTCGCCAAGAGTATTTCCTTTCAAAACGTGGCAGCGATTGGCAATGACTTCGTTGGAATTCATATTAGACTGAGTCCCAGAGCCGGTTTGCCAGACGACCAACGGAAAGTGGTCATCGAGATCGCCGCTGATGATTTCATCACATGCTTGCGCGATGAGGTTCGCTTTTTCTTCGGCGAGAACACCGAGCTCGAGGTTCGTCAAGGCAGCAGCTTTTTTGAGGTAGCCGAATGCCCGAATAATTTCAATCGGCATTGAACCAGCTGGGCCGATAGGAAAATTCTTGATCGATCTCTGGGTTTGCGCCCCCCAATATTTATCATTTGGCACTTCAAGCGTGCCCATGGTGTCTTTTTCGATACGTGTCTTCATTGAATTAATAGGTGAGGGATATCATTAAACAGAATTCGTTTTCGCTGAAAAGTCTGGATTGACTCCGGTAGTTCTGAAGTTTCCTAGCTGTAGGCCCTCTGGATTCCGACGATCTGTTGCTCCGGTCCGTGCTGTCTGAGGGCGGATAAACTGGTGGTGTGTGCAGGTGGATAGAATCAACAGTGCTGCAAAAAATTGCAGCCTGTTTAGGGCTCCAGGCTGGTCACTGTATAGCCTCAAAATTGATTGCGACAAACACGGGTATCCGGCTTCCCCGAGGACAGGCGACGGTTCATCGCAAAGCTGGAGGGGATGAGATATGCATTCGCTCGATAAATGGCGCTGGCGTGAAATTTTGAAATTGATTCATGTTTAGCCCTGTTTTTTGCGGATCGAACCGGATAGTGGGGAAAACCCTGGGAGCTTCGCGTTCAAGCTCCGATCCATTGATGAAAGGTGGCGACGGCTGGCGATTGCTTGGGAATCTGAAAATCTTCCGAATTGGTTATGTATTCGGCTTGCTCTCTGGCTTCGCCTGGTGTGATTCCATAGCGTTTGCGAAAGCTTCGGTAGAAGTGGGAGACGTCACGAAACCCCCAGAGTTCGCACGTCCGGCTGATGGATCGAGAAGCGTTTTCTGGATTCAGTAGTTCCCGGTAGCAGGCAGCTAGACGTTCGTTTTGAATAAATCTATGGATACCTCCCTCGTCATAAAAAAGACGGTAAGCTGTCGATCTCGAAATGCTGAAGGTTCGCAGCACATCCTCCAGGCCGAGATCCGGTCGCTGCAGGTTGCGCCTGAGGTAATCCTGAATGGCGGGTAGGCTCATTGCCGATGACTTAGGCTGCCCCTTCAGGTCGGATGCGAGAAGATTGTTTAGTAAGGCAGCGAAAGCTCCTGCGATGATGGGGCTGTCTTCGGCCGAAAAATCATTCATTCCTCCACAGATTGCAAGCAGGGAGTGCGAGATCAGGCGTCCACCGGCAGAATCAAGTTTCCATTGGTGCACCGGAGCGTGTTTGTAGAGGACATCACTTAGTGGTACACGGTCCCGTGGAATGATGACCGAAAGTTGATGTATTTCCGTCGAGGTTCTTGCATAAGGGTGTGCCCAGTCCTGTAGGACAATGCGATCTGGTGAAATCTTCGTATCGGCTCCGTCGATGGTTCCCACTTCCTGTCCCTGTAGTACAAAGTGTAATGCCAAGTGGTCGGATTCTCCTCCGCGTAGATGCGCTGAGTTCCGTTCAAAACGGGCGGCACCGTATTGAGTTTCGCCGAAAACCAAACCTTCCATTTCGCAAAATTGGATAGCGACATTAAAATCTGCGGATGTCTTTTCCTGGCGGGTGTCGAAAACAGGTCGGCAGAGGTCGTGCCAGATATCGAATCCACTCAGTTCCGTGTCTTTTCGTGTGTCAATATGAACCAGTGGAAGCTTTTTTAGAGGAGATGGGGGCGAGTCTTTCATCAAGGACGCAGAGGAATTTATTTTCTGTCTGAGCAAAAAGCAATAGTGGAACCCTGGTTTCGAAGGTGCGAGGATGCTGTCCTATG
>JBCCKK010000089.1:0-11429 GCA_039027395.1 Verrucomicrobiota bacterium
GCACCCAGACCCCTGTTTTCTCGTCACGGTGGGATTCAACATAGTCTCCCGCAGGCACAACTCCGTAGACCCCATGCTCTGGCCCAAAAAGAGCAACTAGATCCACGTCGGGCGATTCGTAAAGCACCTCAAGTGTTGTCTTTCCTTTGAAATTTACCCCAGAAGGATTAGTGATAAGACCTACTCGCTTTCCTTTGAGATGTTTAAACTGACTTGCTTCTAAGGTATCAATCCCAAGCTTGATTTTCGCTATGGATGCTTGTGGAGTAGCCATTAAACAGGTGAAAACCGCTGCTAGAACGGGTCTAAACATAATATATTAAAGACGAATCTTGATCTTCATCCGCTGATATGTTGGTTGGTCAAGATCCTGGCCGTCCATAATCGTTGGAGACGATTTTTCGAACCTCCCTCGACTTACCTCTTTTTCAAGAGGAAGTTCATCCTGTTGGATAAAGTAGCGCTGAGCATCGCTTGCATCAAAATCTTCGCTAAATAGGTCAATTTCTAATTCTGCACCGTCTCCCGGCTCCTCGATAGGTTCCTCCATTGATTCTTCGATGATTGCCTCGTCCGAGATTTTCTCTTGAGCAATGGTGACTTCCTCAGTTTCTCGACTCTCCTCTTCTTTTTCTGCATTTTTGAGGTTTTCGATCAAAACGGTTTCTTCATCTTCTGGGCGAACACTTTCATCTGTTTGAGCTGCCGGTTTAAATAATCCATTTGGAACCGGTTCTTTCGCAGTTTCAGATTTCGTTTCCTTCATGTTCCAAGACACTTCTTGAGGAGTGCTTGTTGAAAATAGAAGGGTCAGTTGAAGCTTTCCTGTCATTTGGGGGTCGACTAAGGCACCTGAGACAATTGGAAATCCGTCGGGCAAATCATCTTTTAATGCTCGAATCAGCGCTTGGTATTCACTCATTGAAAAGTCTTCGCCTCCAATCAAGCCTGCAAAAGCGCGGTCAGAATACTTCCAGGCACACCCATCTTCTAGAAGAGGGCTTTGTAGCGCCTGCATAATAACCGAAGCTAATCGATCTTCGCCTTCCGCAAAACCGGTCCCGGCCCAACAGTTTTCCAAACTTATCACTGCCGGGCTGTCCGTATCATTAAGCGATTTCAGATCGTCCCATTCTAGTTGGCTCAACCCTTTTTCGGTAATCATTCGACGAAGGTTCTCTACTAATTGAGCAACGGATTTATTCACTTCGTGAAGGCTGACACGAATATCCTTTTCTGCTTCCGGAAGGTGGAGGCATCGATTATTCGAAACGGTGAAAACACTGTCAGAGTAGTGTCTCATCAGTGCCACAGCATCTGCACTTTTTTCTAATTTGGCACTACCTTCAAAATCAAATGGGGTTATTGCGAATACAGTGCTTCGAATTCCATTCTCCTTCATCCACTTCAGAAGCAATGGACCACATCCACTACCAGTTCCACCTCCGAGACTTACGACGACAAATGCTTTTTCGATACCAGAAAGCATTTCGGCAACTTCAAATTCCTGTGCTTTCCAAAGCGATTGAGCAATAGCGACATCTCCCCCACAACCCATACCCCGAACGTTTCGCTTACCTAGTAGAAACTTTTCTTCTACCACGCTCCCACGGATTGTCTGTTCGTCTGTATCAATGATATAGCATTGATCTGCGTTCTCTCGAGAAAGTCGGATCTGATCAACGACATTAACCGCCCCTGAACCAATACCAATTATCGCGGCACCGCCTGAACTACTGTCATTAGATAGACCTAAGGGTCCGTTTTGTGCAAATTCAATCATCGTCTGTTTCCTTGGTTTTGATTAGAATAATCCGATAGAAGAGAGAACTCGTGATAACCCTTCTGTGACTCGAGACCATCCACGTGACTTAGGATGGGTGATTTCATAATTACGCGCATAGCGCAAAACTCCTAGGACAGTTGCAAGATCTGGGCGATGGCTATAGGTCTGATCTCCCTCGAGGCTAAACTTGTGAACCATCCGAACCAATACTGGAAATACTTCCGCTGCCATTTTTTGAAGACCCTCGACCTGGGATGCTCCTCCGGTAATAAAGACCCCGGCATTGAGACGATCCCAGATATTTAACTGATCCAAATCTCTGCAGATTAACTTTAGGATCTCTTTTTGGCGCACGTGCATAATTTGAGCCAATGAGTGACAATAGACTGATCGCTCTTCGAAGTTGGTATCACGCTTTAGGATAATTTGCTCATCCTTTCCTATACCCATGGGGTAGAGAAGGCCATGTTTGCACTTAAGTTCTTCTGCTCTCGAATAAGGCAACTTCAATCCTAACGAAATATCTTGCGTCAGATGATCGCCTCCCACACCTAAAGACCCAGCGTGGATCACTGCTCCGTCGACGTAGACAATGTAGTCACTTAGTCCCGCTCCCAAATCGATTACAACGGCCCCTTGGCGTTTTAGATCCGAATTTAAAAACGATTGGGTTGAGGCGTACGACGAAAGGACCACTCCAGTTACCCGGATATCTAACTCCATGATACATCGGACTGTCGTTTCCAGACGGGTTCTTAATCCATGGATAATATGATACGTGGCTTCAAGATTCTGCGATGACAATCCGACAGGCTGGGTTGTCCTCACCTGATCGTCTAAGTAGTAGTGCTGCAACAATTCGTGTAACACCGCATGATCTTCGGGGATTGCCTGTTCACTTGCCATTTCATCCAGCTCATCAACATGACGATCCGTCACCAGTTGGTCTTCAACATCCGTCGATGTTTTGACTCGCACTGTTCTCGATTTGATGTGCGATCCTGCGATCGAAAGATAGATATCTCGAATTTCTACGTCCGCATTATTTTCAGCGGCCTGCAACGCGGCACTAATGTCTTTTTGAACATTCTGGAAATCAACAACCTCCCCCTTTCGCACGCCGCTGGAAGGAGCCTCTCCGACTCCCCTTAAAATGAGAGACCCATCATGACGAGCCTCGGCGACAGCAGCTACAATTTTGTGAGTTCCTACCTCGACACCAACTAATACTTCCGGTTTTTTCTTTACAAAAAACATAGTTGTTTTCCCCCTATCAATACCTTCTAGAAAAACGTGACCGGCACATTTCTCGAAGGTGTTAAGTCAACAGTCCTTATAATTTTGTGGTTTGTTTTGCTGTAATTGAAAACCGTCTGCAGACGCTTAATCTGCTGGTCAAGATGGTCAATGCGGAATCGAATGAGACCTCGATGATTCGTCCGTACCATAAGGATGCCTCGAGGTTGAATTTCTAGCTGCCTTAAATCCAAGTCTCCCTTGAGGCCATAGAATAGGGAAGCCCGGAGCAAGTTCAGTGCACTCAGAACCTCCTCTTTTTCCATCATTTCGCCGACCTGAACCTCATCGATGGAAACGCCAGTGATAATGGGTAGGCGTTTTAACTTTTCTCCCTCCTTAGGCTTCATTACATAACCGCCCGCATCAATATAATAGACATATTGGGCTAGAAGGTTTCCTTTGGGCGAATAGGGCATTAGTTTTGCCACTGGCATCCGTTCTTTAATAATGATTCTAAGAATTGAAGGTAGCTGGCGTTCGACTTTGACTCCCGCGATATAAGGCATCGACCGCAGTCGATCATGAACTTTTCGGAGATCGACCTTCATCAGATTTCCACCCTTTTTAATTCCAGCCCAATCCATGATCTCGGGTCGACTTAGGGTTCCTGAGTTTGTAATCTCAATCTGCTCCAAGGCAAAGTCAGGGTTTTCATAGAAAACGACATCAAGCACTTTCTTCATGAGAACATGCGTCCCATAAGCTGTTGCACTCAAAAAGATCAGACCAACAAGCCCTCCCCAAACGAGTATTTGATTTTGCTTGGATTGCCTCTTTTTATTGACGGCAACGTGTAAGACTTTTTCGTTTCGGCGGCGACTTCGGCTATTACTACTTTTTCGCTTCATGTTCGCAGCCTAATTGACGTTTCGAGAATTCTTTTGCAAAGTTCTGGAAATGAAATCCCAGCTTCCGCGGCGGCTTCAGGGAGCAGACTTAGTTCCGTCATCCCCGGAATGGTGTTTACCTCGAGAACATACGGAGTGCCATCTTCCGAAAGTATAAAGTCCACACGCGAATAAACATCACAGCCGAGTGATTTGTGAGCGGTGATTGCCATCTGTTGAATTTCAGTTGCTTTAGTGTCCTCGAGAGGCGCAGGACAAAGGTGTTCCGTTTTGCCCGATGTGTACTTATTTTCGTAATCGTAGAAGCCGTCGTGCGGTTGAATTTCAATGAGGGGAAGAGCCTGTCCTTCCAGAACGCCAACGGTGAGTTCTCGACCGTGAATCATCGCTTCGTGCATGTATCGGCCATGCCTAACTGCTGCTTGTTCCGCAGCCTGTCTTTCATCCTCCGTTCTCACCAAATAGACACCAACACTTGATCCATCCGCTATCGGTTTGAGAACAAATGGAATAGGCACTTGAGTTCCTTCTTCCCATTTTCCTCCGTTAGCAACATGTAAACCCGACTCTATAAATTTTGTTTTTGCTGCTACCTTATCGAACGCCAATCGACATGCGTCAGCATTAGATCCGGTAAAGATTCTTCCAGCACTTTGCAATTGATCTTGGAGTTCGCCGTCTTCTCCAAACGTCCCATGCAGACAAATGAATATAGGTTCATTTCCTTCCAACCAATCGATCGACTCATCCTGCACATCGATTTCTAATACTTCATAGCCCACCTGTCGCAGACCTTCGGAAACTGCGGCACCAGTCAGCAATGAGACTTCTCGTTCTGAAGACGTCCCACCTTTGAGTACAGTAACTCTTTTTTGTGCTATAAGTTCATTATTCATTAAGAACGATCACCTCAGGTTCAAGAGTGATTCCACGGCGCTCTTGAGCTTCTTTTTTGACAAGGTCGATAAGTTCCAAAACATCTGCTGCTGTTGCGCCACTATCATTCACGATAAAGTTTCCATGTACAGAAGAAATTTGAGCTCCACCGATCTTTTTTTCTTTTAAACCAAGCTCGTCAATTAATTTGCCTGCAGGAATATTCCCAGGATTCTTAAAACTACACCCTGGACTTGCTTTCGCTGGCTGACTCGCCCATCGCTTTTTGCTATATTCGGTCAAAATTTTATTAATTGTTTCTGTATCTGAAGGCTTTCCTTTTAGGACGGCACTTAAAGCTGTTGTTCGTTTTAGTAGGGGGACGTCTCGGTATCTGACTTCTATTTCATTTCTCGGAATCTCTGAAATCTTACCTTCGGAATCCATTACTCGGATAGATTCAACAACTTCAAACATCCAACTTTGCATGGCACCCGCATTCATCCGCAAGCCCCCTCCCAGACTGCCGGGAATTCCTTCCATGAATTCGAATCCACCTATTCCAGATTGCTTTGCAACTCGAACCAACTCTTTAAGTTTAACTCCGGCCCCAGCGGTTACTGTAGTGCCATCAATCTCAACGTTTGAAAACACATGTCCGGCTAGGCTAACACAAATACCTCGATAGCCATTATCTTTTGCTAATAGATTACTCCCTCTTCCGATTACCCGGCACGGAATTTCACATTTTTTTGTGTAATAAAAAAGCTTACCTAAAGCCTCTTCACTATAGACGTTCACCCAAACGTTTGCCGGCCCTCCTACTCTTAGTGTTGTATGTTTAGACAAGGGTTCGTATAGCAAGCACTCACCACTCTCTCCCAGTAGCGTTTCAAGTTCCGCTACCATCTTTACTTCGGAAGCAATTTCGTATGCCAGTTTGTCAATATCTCCCGCCCCCATCACCATCAGAATATCTCCTTTTTTCCAATCTAGACGAATCTGCCGCTTTAAATCTTCAAGATTGGATCTACAGATCACGGATGAACATCCACCGCCTTCTAGAGTTGAAACCAACTGCTGCATGATGTTCTCAACCGTTGTCGATTCGCCTGCTCCATAGACTGGAGCCAAGTAGATATGATCAGCCCGACCAAATGCTTCCCCGAATCGATCCATTAATTTCTCCGTCCTGCTAAAGCGGTGTGGCTGAAAGACAACAACGAGACGGCTGTTCGGTTTTATGTCAACAGCACTTAAAGTTGCTTTGATTTCAGTCGGATGGTGAGCATAATCGTCAACCACAACACCCCAAGCGTTATCAACAAGCACATCGAACCGTCTCCGTGCCCCGGTAACGTTGGCAAACGATTCAACTATTTCATTTTCCGACCAACCTAGGCGTTTGCAAAGAGCGCAGACAGCTACGGCATTCGACACATTATGCTTTCCTCTAAGCGAAAGCTTCAGGGTTTTACAGTCTTCCGCATTAGGCCCGAAGGCTACAGAAACAGTTCCACCAGATTCGCTAGGCCTCCAATGCTTACCTTGGATTTTACTAGTCTGTGTAAGTCCATATGAAGTGACCGAAAGTTCAGGCAAGTTGCAGATTAGTTCATTCGCCACGGGATCGTCGGCACAGATAATACATTCCCCAGTGCATTTTTTAATAACTTCGACAAAGGCTGATTTGATTTCATCAATACCGCTATAAAAATCTAAATGATCTTCTTCGATATTTAGAATGATACAATGCTTTGGGTCAAAGACTTCAAAACTTCCATCACTTTCATCCGCTTCAACAACTGCCAAAGAATCGGTCCCCAACCAGGCGCTCGTTCCGAACAAGGGAACTTCGGCTCCGATATAGAAAGAAACATCTCGGCCAAGACGGCGAAGCACGTGAGTCAATAGCACGGAGGTTGTTGTTTTTCCATGGGTTCCTGCAACAAGAATAACTTCTTTGTCATTAAGAAGTTCAGCAACCATTTCTGCGCGGTGGAGAAGTCGGATCTTTTTCTCTTTCGCGTAGACACGAATTGGATGATCTTTTGAAAGGGCTGCTGAACAGACCACCAAACCAACGTCTTGCTGCGGTAAAGCTCCACCCTCTTCAATAAATAGCATTCCTTGTGACATCAAGGTTTCCACCACGCCGCTCTTTACCCGATCCACACCGATCACTTTTGTTCCTTTTTGCAAAAGCATTCGGGCTAATCCCGTCATTCCGCTTCCGGCCACACCTCCCAGAAGCACCGCACCATTTTGATCAATCGTGCAATTCGATACCGGCGTTTCACTTTGCATAGGGGTGCATCAGTTCTTTCACAACATTGTTAACCGCGTCATCGATTCTGTTCTGAATTACGATTTCTTTCATTCGAACACGCCTTTGCTTATCAGTTGTTAGATCTTTTATGACGTTGGCGAGCTGACTAACCGCACCCTCGGTTCCCTCATGAACGATCAATCCGCCGCCCTGTTCAGTGTACTCCTTGGCATTATAAGTCTGGTGATCTTCCGCTGCGTAGGGATAGGGAATGAGAATCGCTGGGAGTCCGAACCATGCACATTCGGTAAGTGTTGCTGCGCCAGAACGAGCAATTACAAAATCAGCAGCCCCGTATATGTATTCCATCTCGTGACAGAACGGCATTACCTTCGCGTTCCAACCCTTTTTTTCATAGGACGCTCGCACCTTTTCTTCAGCTCCGGATCCCGTTAAATGCAAAAACAAAACTTTGTTCTTAATTTCGGGCAGCATCTCGATCGCTCCCAGCACAAGGCGGTTTACTCCGGTCGCACCTTGGCTTCCACCCATCACCCCAATGATGGTTTTATCGTCTTCGATTCCCCAATGCCGTAACGCCTCAGCTCTCTGTGGTTGATGAAGAGCCGATCGAACGGGAGTTCCGGTCCACTCAGTCTTTCTTCCCGGAAGGCGGGTCTTGCAGGATTCGAAACCAATTAGCACTTTATCAACCCATTTTGATAGCAAGATCGTTGCCTTTCCAGGAATCACGTTCGATTCATGAATAAATGTAGGTATTTTTCTTAGAGACGAAGCTAAAAGAAGAGGCACACAACTAAATCCACCCATCCCTAGCACGCCTACGGGCATTTCGCTCTTGAGCAGGTTGCCACTTTCTATGAACGCTTTATAAAATCTGATCAGAAACGGAATCAGTTTAAGACCTATCCCAGGCCATCCTGATAGGTGGACAATCGTACTTTCGAACTCAGGATGAGCTTTCAAAATCTCTTGATCGATTGGTTTAGGGGAAACGAATAGGCGGACTCTGTTTCCATTTTTATGAAGACGCTCAGCAACTGCTAAACCCGGA
Organism: Verrucomicrobiota bacterium; assembly: GCA_039027395.1. GTDB lineage: Bacteria > Verrucomicrobiota > Verrucomicrobiia > Methylacidiphilales > JBCBYL01 > JBCCKK01. The sequence goes on from JBCCKK010000089.1 coordinate 8,154, forward strand.
TATAGATGCCCTCCGGTTCCACCACATGCGATAAAGTACGTAGCCATTCACAGCCTTTCGGACATTACAGGAGGCAGGTATCCTCGTCGATTTGTGCTTGAGTAAATCGCTTGTCGATGGATGTTTAAAAGAAGCCCGACCGCAAAAAGGCACATCAGCAGATTTGAACCTCCATAGCTGATAAAGGGTAATCCGATACCTTTCGTTGGCATCAAGCCCGTTACTACTGCAATATTCATCATCGATTGAAGAACGATCAACGCAGTCACTCCCAATCCCAAAAATACACCACTCGGTTCGGGCGCATGGCATGAAATCATTCCTGCCGATAGGCACAGGAGGAGAAAACAAAATACAACAGCCAGCGTACAGATTAAACCTAGTTCCTCACCAATGATCGGAAAAATAAAATCCGTATGTGATTCGGGAAGCCAACTCATTTTCTGAATACTGTTTCCTAAACCTCGACCACTAACCCCACCGGAACCAAACGCGACAAGTGCGTTCATTAATTGCCAACCAGCACCGGTCGAATGTTCCTCAGGATTGAGAAACGCCAGAATTCGATCTCGACGTTGTGGCATACACAGCGCCAACGTTAGTAAGCCAAAGAAACCAGCAATTGGTAAAGGGGCTAGATATCGAAGCTTTGTTCCCGCAACAAACATTAACATCAAGGTAATCGTAAAGATGAGAGCCGTGCTTCCTAAGTCCCTCTGAAGAATACATAGGAACAAAAGGGCTCCGACCGCTACCATTGGGTAGACAAATCCTTCCTTCCACGATCCAATTTTCTTTTGATGGTTCCCAAGCCAAAAAGCAAGTAACATGACTACTGTAATCTTGAATGGCTCGATAGGCTGCAACCGCATTGGCCCTAGATCTAACCATCGATGTGCACCATTAATTTTCAGCCCAATTCCCGGCACAAAACACAACAGCATTAGAAAAGCTGCACCTAAAACCGCAATCCATGCATATTTTAGCCAGAAGTGGTAGTCAATCTGCGATGCGACAACGCAGACAAAGACACCAAGAACAAGCCAAATGGCCTGCCTCATAATAAAGAATGTTGCGTCTCCTTGGTTTGCCGGAGCAAACGCGCTTACACTAGCCAACATCACAAGCCCTAGAGATAGGAGGGCCACAGTGGCTAGGATCATAATGTAAGCGCTGTTTTTTAGCATAATTTAACTAGTTGGCACCATTGCCATGTCTGAGACCTTGCTAGGGATTCCTGCTGAAGGAACAGTTAAGACTTCACCCACCTTTAGCTTGGAAGGATCCTTTAATCCGTTCAACTTTACTAATTGATCCGGTGTCGTATTGAACTTTTTTGCAATCCTCCAGAGAGTATCTCCCTTAGCCACCTGATATCTTGAGTTTGCACTTACCACTTCTGCTCGGGGTGCCGGCACTTTCGGGGCCGGAGTTGGAGCGATTGCAGCCGCTTGGGTAAATCCAGGAACGGATAAATTCTGTCCAACACGAATCATCGTCGAGCTCAGTTGGTTTGTATTTTGAATTTCGGTTACACTTACTCCGAAGCGGGATGCGATTCCGCTAAGTGTATCGCCCTTTTGCACTTGATAGGTCGTCACGCTCGTTTTTGGAAGTGGCTGTTCGACTTCGGAAATCTTAGTAACTTTGGGTGCCACCTTGGGCACTGCAGGTTGTTGAACCGGAGCGGGTCTAAAGTTACTTTGAGGCTGTTGAGTGATCGGTTGTTGAACGGGAGCTTTGGGTTGTGCTTTTACAACCGCTGGCGCCTGCCCTGTCCAAATCGGATCATCAGCTGATGGCATACTCATAGGCACAACAGGTTGTGGTTCTTCGGCTGTTGCTACCTCTGTTTCTTGTGAACTCCTCTGTGTTTCAACATATGGAACCTGTCCATTGTCATCCGTTTTAAATACCGATTCGTAACTTCTCGGTTCCGGGTCACTCATATGTTCCGCTACGTCAATTGTTGTGTCGCCTTTGAGTAAGTGGTACGCACTGATCAAAACGATCACAACGACATGCAAACCAAGCACAACTAGAAAGATTGTGGATAGTTTAGCATTACTAAACATGTTAGTATTCTTATCTTCGCTCATTTTATTCTCCTTTATACGTTTCTTTCAGTTTTAGAACGGCCTCCATAAACCGCTCTCCCCTCTCTTCAAAATTTTTAAACATGTCGAAGCTTGCGCATGCCGGCGAAAAAAGTACAGCTTCAACCTCATCCCGGTACAAAAAACTTAGTTCGACTGCTTTTTCCAGGGTTTCTGCTGTTTTACACTCAACGACCTCTTCCCAAGCTGAGATAATTTCATTGGCACTAGCACCAATCGCAATGACTGCCCGACACGAAATCGATATCTGGGAAGTGAATTCGCTAAAATCGAATCCTTTGTTCTTACCTCCAGCAATCAGTACGACATTATTTCTGTAGCCTTGAAGCGCTTTGAGAAGTGCATGGGGATTGGTGGCTTTCGAGTCATTGAAATATTCCACCTCGTCAACGGTCGCAACCCATTGATATCGGTGGGGAAGGGGTTCATAGCTATCAATCGCTTCGATTGTGCTCTCTAGATTTGCCTCGAATCTTTTCGCAACTGCAAGAGTAGCCATCACATTTTCCGCGTTGTGCGCTCCTCTGAGTCTCGTCTTCTTCAATTCAATAGAAGGTTCCCCGTTAAAGTGGATCCATCCATTGCGAAATGTATAGTGCGCCTCGGCAACGGAGCTCGAGAACGTGACGACATCCGTTTCCAGATTTTCAAGTCCAAGATCGCTTTGAACAACTGCCAAGTCTTGTGCTTGCTGATTTTCAAAGATTCTTTCTTTCGCCTTTGAATAAGCGTTCATATCAGCGTAACGGTCAAGATGGTCTGGCGCTAAGTTCATATAGACGGATACTTGAGGATGAAAGTCTTTGATACTTTCCAACTGAAATGAACTAACTTCAACCACCGCGACAGCTTCTTCCTCTTCTTCCTCAACAACCTGACTAAAAGGTTTTCCAATATTGCCACAGGAAATGGCCCTAATTCCGGAGTGATTGAGAGCTCTTTCTACTAGTTGGGTTGTTGTTGTTTTTCCGTTGGTGCCTGTGATTGCAACAATTCGGTAATTCCAAAACAGCGATGCAAGTTCGATTTCACCAATAAGGAGTTCCGTTTGCTTCAAAGCAGCCACTCCGTCTTCACTTTTTCTAGGAATGCCAGGGCTAAGCACAATTCCATCAAATTCGTATTCCGGAGGTTGTCCGCCCGCTAGCACATTAATACC
>JBCCKK010000090.1:0-11420 GCA_039027395.1 Verrucomicrobiota bacterium
GGATCTGACCTCAGAAGCGACGCTGGGCAGCCCACAGGCGACCCTCAACAGTATTGATTTTGAATTCGACCATATCGCCTTCCAAGGCTACTTCGGAGGAAATTTTGTCGATGAAATAGTCATTTCAAATACGTTCCCGTTCTAATAGAACAGGACCATCATTACCAAGTTAAACAAAAGGGCTGAAGTTTTTTACCTCGGTCCTTGATGGTAGAATAGAAGGACAGTGCAAACTTAGGGTCACTAGCGCTCCTAAGTTCCGAAGCTGATTCCAACTTGCTTACAAGTATCTACGAGTTGAGTGTCTTGTTGAACTTGTTTTAAATGGGAAACGGCGTCTTCCATGCGAACTGCATCGACCCGATAGTTTTGGTAGCTAACCATATGGCCATATCGTCCTTGCATAATCAGTTCGATTGCTTCGACTCCAAAGCGCGTGCCGAGAATTCGGTCAAGCGCCGTTGGATTGCCTCCGCGTTGCAGGTGGCCGAGAACAACAGCTCGAGTATCTTTCCCGGTACGATCTCCAATTGCTTCAGCAACGAGTTCTCCAACTCCTCCTAAACGAGTTTCCCCGGTGCGATTCGTTTGTTTCGTTGTAAATCCTCCATCAATCGGGCATGCCCCTTCAGCGCAGACAACCATGGTATTGAACGCTCCTTTGGCCTCGCGCTCCTTAATGATTTTACAAATTATATTCAAATCAAAAGGGAACTCCGGCAATAGAATAATATCGGCACCTCCGGCAAGTCCGCCATGGAGTGCGATCCATCCCGCATACCGTCCCATTACTTCGAGAACCATAACGCGCTTATGGCTTTTTGCCGTAGTGTGTAATCGATCAAGTGCATCCACAACACAGGCAACAGCTGAGTCAAATCCGAACGTGATTGCAGTTGCTTCAATGTCGTTATCAATTGTTTTAGGAACACCAACGGTGTTGATTCCCGCTTGTTGAAGTTGAAGAGCGGTAGTAAGTGAGCCATCTCCCCCGATGCAAATCAAGGAATCTAAATCAAGGCCCTCAAACGTTTCTTTTGCTTCTTCAATGATTGCTGGGTCCAGAGTGGCATTTTCACCGTGACGGACTTTTGCCACAAAGCGTCCCTTATTGGTCGTGCCAAGAATCGTTCCTCCGAGGTGCATAATTCCGGCTGTTGAGCTAGAGTCTAGAATGCGGTATTGGACGGGGGAAAGGAGGCCTTCATAACCATCTAAGAACCCCAAGATCTCCCAGCCTTGGCGCGAGGCCGCATGAACAACGCCGCGAAGAACTGCATTAAGTCCTGGGCAATCGCCCCCACTGGTGAGTACTCCTATCCGTTTTGACATGGTCGCCACTTTATGGAAAACCGAACTTCGGGAAAGCAAGAAATGTAGTAATTCAGTCGAGCACCCGAATCATAGGGAGCGGTCGGTATTGATGGTCTAAATCCAATCCATACCCAATGACGAACCGATCTTCGATCTCAAATCCAACCCAGCGAGGGTGCATGTCCTTTTCCCGCTCTCGATTCTTAGACAATAAAACACAACATTCGACACTCGCAGCCTTCATCGTAATGAGTTGTTTCTTTACTTCTGAAAGAGTCAGACCGGTGTCGAGGATATCATCGAGGATAAGAACATGGCGGTTTTTGTAATTACCGTGGATATTGTCCAGGCCTTGAAGTCGTCCAGTAGAACGGGTGCCTTCATAACTAGTGACTTTCCAGCACTCAATTTGCGTCTGGTAGGGAAGGTGGCGGAGCAAATCGACCATAAAGAAAATGCTCCCATTCATGAGGCCAACCACACTCAGCGGTTGATCTTTATAAAATTCTGTAATTTGTTTGCCCAGCTCGGCGATTCGCTCATTTAACTGAGATTTGCTAAAAAGAGTCTTCCCGGGCAAAGACATGAAAACACTAGATTTTCAGACGCTCTAACTCTTTTTCCATTTTCTGAGTCAAAACGGAATCCGAGCTCATCTGAATACCTTTCAGCCAAGCTTCGCGAGCCTCTTTACTGCGCTTTGTTTGTTTATAAGAAAGACCCGCAAAATAGTGAATGGCTTGAACTGTCTTGAGATTCAGATTTTGAGGCTGAGATTGAATCTGAAGAAGTAATTGCTCGAAATCTTTCCTGGCATTATCTCGACGATTAATAAATGCAGGTAGATGAAAATTATTAACGGCTCTGACAAACCGAACACAGATATTATCGGGGTCTCTTTTAACCGCATCATCCATGGTTTTTAAACCATCTTTTAGATATCTCATTTTTGATGGCCCGGGAAAAGCATCTCGGCTTTTTAGTGTATAAGCACTTCCTAGATAGACTCGAAGCAGTTGGTTTTCAGGATTAGATTCGATTAGTGTTTCTAGTTTAGTAACAAGTTGGTCTGTGGCCACCTTGTCTCCTCGAGCTGAACTGTCGTGGAGCCCTTGAATCTCAATGATCAGTGGATTTGTGAAAGGATCACCCATCATCGGGTCAAATGCATCACATGGAAGCGTTAAACACCAAAGAAAGAACCATCCTGCCCTGTTTACCCAGCAATTCATCATCTTTCCGAACTAAACCATAGCTAGAAGGTTATGAAAATCCGAAAACCCTAAAAAATCGGAATAATTTCAAATATTTTTTGATTAGTTCCTAATTATTTTCTTTAAGTTTCTCGTAGAAAACAGTTTATGGAATCAAGCTTTGAACAATTGCCCCATTTTTTGTCCAAGCAAACGAGAAGCGGCGAAAAGAGAAATGGCTAAGAGAATCATGGAGAGCACACCCAAAGCGCACGCAATCGATGGTGCCGTTGGAGTGATTCGTCCCATGAGCATATAGATAGCTTTGGTAACTGGATAAAACTGAGACTCCTGGGCAAGGATCATTCCGTTACTAACGTCTAGCATTGCGAAGGAGAATGTGAGTATTGAACCAGCAATCAGGTTGGCACTGATTAACGGAATACTAATTCGCATCATGGTTTGCAACGGAGATGCTCCCATATTCGCTGAAGCTTCTTCTAGGGAAACAGATGTCTGTTGAAAGCCAGCGTAGGCGGCTCGCACGATGTAGGGAAGCCGATGAATAGCGTAAGCGATGACCAGCAAGAGTGTTGGGTTTTTCCGTGGATCCACGAAAGCAGTCCAAATGGGATTCAAGAAGGCAAGGAAGTCGGGAAGAGGGCGGCTAAATGCGACGAAAAATGCAAATGCAAGAACGAGGCCAGGTAAAGCCAATGGAAGCATCGAGATCACATCGAGAAGATTCTTGCCTCGGAATGATTCACGGGCCAGGAGGTAAGCAATGGCAAAACCCAAAATGAGATCGAGTATTGCCGAGCTCGTGGCGTAGATCAGTGAGTTTTGCACACTGATGGCAGTGAGATCTAGGTCGAAGACTTGCCCATAATACTCTGCGGACCATTCGGTTGGTATTGTGCTGAAAAACCAACGGGCAGAAAAGGATTGCAGAATAACACCCAGATGAGGAAGGAGTGAGAAGAGGATGAACCCAAAAATCAGGGCGAATAGTCCCCATCCAGCAGCCGGGGACAGGCGAACCGAGTCATCATAAGAAGCACTCCGAGCTAACATTGCATAGTTCCCTTCTCCAATCCGTTTTCCAATCAGAAATAGAATGGAAACGATTACAAGAGTGATAACAACTAGGGCGTAGCCCAAAGGATTATCTGCTTGGGTAACGAGGTTAAAGATCTGAGTAGGAACTGTTGTCTGAAAATCAAACATCAAGGGAACACCTAAATCTGTAAAAGCCGAAACGAAAACGATTGTTGACCCAGCAAATATTCCGGGCAAAGCAAGAGGGAGGCTGATGGTTCTAAAGATATGCCATCCTTTGGCTCCTAAATTCTGTGCTGCGTCCCGCAAACTGGGATCCAAATTGGCAAGAGCTGCTTGCACGCTGAGATACATGATTGGGTACAGGTGAAGAACTTCGAGCAATATAATTCCGAAAAATCCTCCGGAACCAAACCAATCGGGGGGCGATTGCAGATCAACGAGGCCAACTTCTGAAAGCATTAGATTAAGACTTCCGTACCGGGCGAAAAACTGTTTAAGCCCAATAGCACCAACAAAGGGTGGCAGGATCAGGGGAAGAAGCATCATGGTGCTCAACAGTGATTTTCCCGGAAACCGGCAGCGCAAGAACAGATACGCCATGGGCACCGTGATAATGATGCAAAAGAACGTAGTCCAGATGGCAATCAGCAAGCTGTTCAGAAAGCATTCACGATAGAATGGATTCTGAAAAATAAGAAAAAAGTAATCGAGTGTGAAGGTAGATTGAAGTGCCCCGTTGATCTCCTTCTCAACAAAGAAAGCTCCTCCCAGAAGAATCGTAAGAGGATAGGCGAGAAAGACGCCGAAGAAAATGACAAGGAAAGGAAGTAGGAATCTTTTCATAAAAAGCCTTGCGAAACATTGTAGACTTGGAGTGTCATTTGATGTGCTTCTTTCCAAACTTTGAGTTGTCTAAAATCTTGCATCTTTTTAAACGCTGATAGCTGAATGCCGATCGCTAGAAGCGGAGCAAATCTCGTGAATCGACAGTAAACCGAATCGATTCGCCTTCTTTGAAATAGGTGTTTAACCAGGCTTTGATCTCCTGACCGTCCTCGGTATCGATCAACACTTGGTTCTTGCTCCCGAGGTACATAGAGTAAGTTACTTTTCCTGCTATACCTGAGCCATTTGATTCCAGATTTACTTTTTCGGGGCGAAATCCAAGAGTCTCACCCGCTTTTCCACCAAATTGTTTGCCGAGTGGAGAGTCCCCCTCAAAAATATTACACTCACCAATGAATGACGCGACGAAGGTATTTGCCGGCTGATCATATACTTCGTTTGGTTTTCCTATCTGTTGAATCTCTCCCGCACTCATGATGGCAATTCGATCTGCTAAAGATAAGGCTTCCTCTTGGTCATGGGTGACATAGATGCTGGTGATTCCCGTTTCAGCGTGGATTTTTTTGATCTGATCTCGCATTTCTAAGCGCAGTTTGGCGTCGAGGTTGCAGAGAGGTTCGTCAAAAAGAAGAAGATCCGGTTGAACAACAATGGCGCGGGCGAGGGCAACCCGCTGTTGTTGGCCTCCTGAGAGAGAGGCGGGTTTGCGGTCGCTCAGAGCTTCCATACGAACTTGGGATAGCGCATCATGGACACGCTCGTTTAACTCACTATCGGGAAGCTTCCGGACTCGTAGCCCGTAAGCCACATTTTCAAAGACGGTTAGGTGGGGCCAAACTGCGTAATTTTGAAATACGAGTGCGGTATTTCGTTGATGAGGTGGCATGCCATTGACTTTTTTGTCTCCAAAGAAAATCTCACCACCGTCTGGATCGTAAAATCCTGCTAGCATGCGGAGCAGTGTGGTTTTGCCGCAACCCGAGGAGCCGAGTAAGAAAAACATTTCACCCGAAGCGATTTCCAAGTCTACGGAGTTAACAATCGTGTTGCCGTCAAATTTTTTAGTTATGTCTTTGAGTGATACTTTCATGAGCTTTCGATGCGATTTTATGATCGATCGTGGGAATGGTCGCTTGTTTTTGAATTCTCTTAAATCGGTTCACAGATTGTCGCATCCACTGGTTGGCCAAGCTTCTCGCTTGAATCTTGTCTTTTCTCCAGAATGAGCCGTAGTGTGCCGCTTGTTCTTCGGATATGAGTGGTTTGGAAAACTCGATGAATAGACGATTTTGGCGGTGTTTTGGTGCGTTTTGAATGGCAATCCATGCAGAACGCAAGTGAGAGTGGACATCGATGATCGATTGACCAATAAGATCGTTAACCACACCCCACCGTCGACTTCCTTTCGTGCTGTCATACCGGAACGAGTACGGGGTTTTGAAGGGGTTGAGGGGAACCAGGAGTTTACTTAAGTCACCTTCATAGAACGAGGGAAGAATTCCCATCCGAGTAATCCCAAATTTCTTGGCGCCTCCTTGCTGTCCTTTAGGAATCATCCAAAGTCCCTGGCCTTTGGGTGACATAACAAAATCAACAAACGCTTTAGCGGCTTTCAAATTGGGGGCTCCTTTCAGGATAGCAATTCCATCGGGATTGATTACCGAGACATCCTTGGGAATGGTGAAGTTTACGTTTTCTTTTCCGAGGAAGGCTTGTTGGGTCATTCCATTAATGTCGATGGCGACGGCATATGCGGCGTCGCCCGTAGAAACTTCTTTGGTAGGAGCGGAGCTCGATTGAAGAAACGAACGGACATTCCCACTGCTCCGATAAATGATCGACCATCCTTTTTCCCAACCGTATCCCTGCAAGATGATCTCATAGATCATGTGAACACTCCCACTTTTCCGAGGATCTGCAGAGCTTACCCAGCTTAAAAGACGCTCATTCGTGAGATCTTCCCAACTGGTGACTGTTGGGAGATCTAGTATTTTGGTGACTCGCTTGTTTTCTAGAATTCCAAACGAAGAAAGAGCTGCTCCGTAAAAGTGATATTCAGGATCGACGATAGGAAACCCTCCAATCGAGACGGGAATCTCCTTAAGCAAATGCTGGGGAAGTGGATAGGGGTGAAGATGCCCTTTCTCCTTTTGGCTTTCATAGGGATCGATTCCTCCACCAAAGAAAATGTCAATCTGAGAGGAATCAGGGGTAGCCTCATAGCTGGCATCTAATGCTTTTTCGATTTGAGAAGTTCCCCCAAGGTCGCGCCAGCGAACGCGGACTTCGTTACCAAATGTTTCTTTATAGTGAGCTTCGAAAGCTCGACCAAATTCATATTGGATCCCCTCCCAGTGTGGAGAAACGATAATGAGTTCTTCTTTACTTAGACACGGGATCGTAACAGTTAGATAGAGGGTAACGCCTAGGAATGAGGGCATAAGGCGTCTACGCCAGGACTGCATACGACAGTTCTGTTTAAGAGATGAGAAAAGTAAAGGTAAAAAAATATCCCTCCCGGTAAAGGGAGGGATACAAGGTGTATTTTTAAAATCTAGTCGAGTTCCAATTATCCCATCAGGAATCGACGGATTCGCTTAATTCCGTCTTCAATCTGATCCATAGACGTGGCATAGGATAAGCGCACTGTGGAATCATCTCCAAAGGCAACACCTGGAACGACGGCAACACGTTCTTCCTCGAGCAACTTGTCTGCGAACTCTACAGAATCCATTCCCGTTTTGGCGATATCGACAAGAATGTAAAAAGCTCCCTGTGGACGCATATAGCCAAGGGTCGGAATGCCATCTAAAAGGTTACAGGTAGCTTTAAGACGTTGTTCGTATTCACTTCGCATGTCATCAACGCAATCTTGAGGACCCTTATAAGCAGCTAAGGCTCCTTTTTGAGCGAATGAAGTAGGATTAGAAGTCGAGTGGCTTTGAAGCGAGTTGATTGCTTTAGCTACGTCTTTAGGTGCGGCACTATAACCTAGACGCCAACCGGTCATTGAATAGGCTTTACTGAAGCCATTGATCGTAATCGTTTGCTCGTATACTTCGTTACTAAAACTTGCGATTGATGCATGCTTTGTTTCACCGTAGATGAGCTTTTCGTAAATCTCGTCTGACATAATCATGATCTCTTCATCAAGAGCAACTTCGGCAATGGCAGCCAACTCGTTCTCGGTATAAACCGTTCCGGTCGGGTTCGAAGGAGAGTTGATGATGATCATTTTGGTCAACGGGCTCATATTTTCGAGAAACTGATCCGGAGTAATCTTGTAGTTATTTTCGGCCGTGGTCGGAACAATGATGGGTTCTCCTCCAGCGAGGCGAACCATTTCAGGGTAGCTTAGCCAATAGGGAGCAGGAATTAGAACCTCATCTCCTGGATTAAGCACTGCAAGAAGCCCGTTAAATAGGGCCTGTTTTGCTCCGCAGCTTACGGTGATTTGCTCAGGCTCGTATTTGAGCTGATTTTCTTGCTCTAGCTTTTCAGCAATCGCTTCCCGAAGTTCTGGGATGCCAGAAGAAGGAGTGTATTTTGTAAATCCTGCGTCAAGAGAGCCCATTGCTGCGACTTTAATGTGCTCAGGAGTATCGAAATCGGGTTCCCCAGCTCCGAAGCTGATGACGTCCAAGCCTTCCGCCTGCATTTTCTTGGCTTTTGCCGACACCGCCAGGGTTAGTGAAGGTGTTAACTTTTCTACACGTTCTGAAATTTCCATAAGGGAATGGTTCTAGACAAGGTGACTGCGTTGAGCAAGGAGAATAGATTCTTCTTAAAGCATCGTCAAAAATCTGCATTGTTTCGGTGATGAGTTATTGGGCTGCTTTATTTGATTGGGATGGCGTGGTAGTGGATTCTTCACGGCCACACGAAATCAGTTGGGATCGGTTGGCGGAAGCGGAAGGCCTCTCGCTTCCAGAAGGACACTTTCAAAAAGGTTTTGGAATGAAAAATAAAGTGATTATCCCAGAGCTTTTGAAATGGACTGACGATACCGACGAAATTCAGCGCCTCTCGGACAAAAAAGAGGAACTCTATCGTGAGGTTATTCGCGAGGCTGGAATTGAGCCACTAACTGGGGTTCGAGAATTTTTGGAGATTTTAAAAGAGGCGAGTGTTCCATGTGTCGTAGGCACCTCCACCGATCGTCTGAATGTAATGACGATTTTTGAAATGACAGGGCTCGGAGACTACTTCAAAGATGTTGTTTCTGCAGAAAATGTAAAGCGGGGTAAGCCCGATCCTGAGGTTTTCCAAATAGCTGCCCAAAAAGCAGGCGATTTTTCACCCGAGAAATGTGTTGTGTTTGAAGATGCCCAGGTGGGAGTTGATGCGGGAAAGGCTGCAGGTATGAAAGTAGTCGGAGTCAGGGGATTTTTGAAAAATACGGATCGAATTGTGGAGCGTCTCGACGAATTATCGCTCGGTGAGATAGGGAAATGGTTCGAATAGCTGTAGCTTCTAGACAGTTCCGAAAAGGCGATCGCCGGCATCTCCTAGTCCAGGTAGAATAAATCCTTGATCATTAAGTTCTCGGTCAAGTGAACCAATGACTAATTGGATTTCTGGGAAATGGCTTTGAATTTCTTTAACACCTTCGGGAGCAGCCAAGGCGCAAACCAAAAAGAGTTTGATTGGCTTATACGCCTGGATTCGTTTGAGTGCGGCAACGGCACTGTGGCCCGTAGCTAACATGGGGTCGATTACAATCGCAATCGATTCAGGTAAAGAATCGGGAAGCTTTTCCAGATATACGTTTGCTTCCAACGTTTCTTCGTCCCGGCTTATCCCGATCTGGCCAACCATGGCTTCGGGATAGATTGCATGAAAGGGGTTGAGGAGACCAAAGCCTGCTCGAAGGATAGGGATCAAGCAAATGGGGTGCTGCCAAAAGGTGCCTTGTGTTGTTTCTAGGGGTGTTTCAACGGGTTTGTGATCTACGGGAATAAGAGGAGCACATTCGGTAGCTAAGACAGTTCCCAAAAGATGGCAGGCTTGACGAAAGTCAGCAGATGAGGTTGCTACATCCCGCATTTGGGTAAGAGCCACTTCTGCGAGTGGATTTTGTGAAATCAGTGGCTCGATTTTCATGGCACGTGCCGGTGCGACTATTCGTCCGCTTTTTGAGCTGGCTTGGCGGATTCAACAGGGTCTTGCGAAATATCTTTCCCCCGAATAACGCTGATTGCCCAGATGAGAATTGCAGTGACTGTTGCTTCATCTAAGTTTCCTACGAACGGCAGATTATCAGGTATTACTTCTATAAAACCTGCGGATGGATTTAGGAGATAGACTACACTCAAAGCCCCAGCAACGATCGCCCAAACTTTCTTGTTCATAGGTCGAACCGTAGAGGGAATATCAAAAGGGGGAAGACTTAAATGCAAGGGTCAAACAGAGGGAGGCACTCCATTGCGTTTTGACCACTGATCGATAGCCACTACTTTAATGTGACTAAGCCGTTCATAGTCGTCGAGCACTTGCTGCTCCGTCCATTCGGGGTGAGAGTCTCGAATGAGACGAAGGCTCCATTGCTTGGCACTTGCCATATCGCGCTTTGTTAGCCGATGAACATCTTTTCGGTAAAGGAGTTGGTTAACTCTCTCGGGTATATCGAGGAAGTGCACGTTAGCAACTTAAGACGATCCCGTTAAAATTCAAGGATGGACATACAGCCTAGGTGGTAGCCATCGTCTGATGAATATCTTGTAATGCGTTGACTTCGAGGGACTTATTCTTCATTGCAGAGATGGCTTTGGCTGCAGCATGGCCTGCTGCCAAGGTGGTGATTACAGGAACTTTGGCATAAAGAGCTGTTGTGCGAATGCGCACCTCATCCTCACGAGAAACTTGGCCCGATGGAGTATTGATGACTAGTGTAAGTTCTTCATTCATTAATAAGTCCAACGCATTTGGACGCCCTTCTGAGATCTTATAGAGTTCTGTTACGGCAACTCCTGCGTCTCTTAGAAACTTAGCTGTTCCATGGGTGCTACAGATTTCCAGCCCACATTCGACAAGAATACGCCCCACCTCAACAGACTTTTGTTTGTCCTCATCTCTGACACTTAAAAAGACTTTTCCTTCTGTTGGGAGAGCTGACAACGTGGCCATCTGAGCTTTTGCAAAAGCCATACCAAAATCATCGCTAATTCCCATGACCTCTCCCGTGGATTTCATTTCTGGAGAGAGAATAATATCGACTCCGCGGAATTTATTGAAAGGGAAGACAGCTTCTTTGATACAGAAGGTCGGAGGTAGAAGTTCTTCAGTGAATCCTTGTTCTTTTAGCGTAGAGCCTGCCATGACCAACGATGCTAATTTGGCCAAGGGTTTGCCAATCGCTTTACTAACAAAAGGAACGGTTCGGGAAGCCCGTGGGTTAACCTCAATAATAAAGAGTTCTCCATTCTGAACAGCGTATTGAACGTTCATCAACCCGCAAACTTTGAGTTCTTTAGCCATTGCGTAGGTTGCCTGACGAATCGTTTCTTGAATGTCCTGCGATAGGGAGAATGGAGGTATGGCACAAGCACTATCACCCGAGTGAACTCCTGCACGTTCGATGTGTTCCATAATCGAGCCGATAACGGTTGTTTCTCCATCTGAAATACAGTCAACATCAACTTCGGTGGCATCGTCTAAGAACTGATCGAGCAGGACAGGACGATCGGGAGAAACTTCTACACTTTCGCGCATATATTGAAGAAGCTCGTCATCGTTGTAGACGATTTGCATTGCTCTTCCACCTAGAACAAACGAAGGGCGCATGAGAACCGGGTAGCCGACTTCTGCGGCACCGTTCAAGGCCTCTTCCACCGTAGTTGCTGTAGCATTCTGAGGCTGACGTAAGTTCAGCTTGTGAAGCATCGCCTGGAATCGCTTTCGGTCCTCAGCCATATCGATCGAGGCCACGGAGGTCCCAATGATTGGGATGCCTGCTTTTTCTAAACTTGCAGCGAGGTTGAGTGGAGTCTGGCCCCCAAATTGAAC
>JBCCKK010000091.1:0-11272 GCA_039027395.1 Verrucomicrobiota bacterium
CCATTGTTAGGTGTCACGGGAGGGGTTACCTCTTGGAGTTGAAACCAACTTGGTACATGCATTTTACCTTGCCACCAGGCAAACGAACCCGGCCAGCGATCTGTCCAGCTTGTGGGAATGTAGATATCTTTAACAGGATCCGCCGAATACGTCTTAACCAAATACTCCTCATCTCTCTGAATGTTCGGCTCCCACTGCAATTTCGCGTCTACCAATGAAGCCCACGATCCAATGGGATGGTTCCAAATACTGTTCTCATGAAACGGCTCAAGCCAGGGATCTCTTGCTTGACCCGTCACCGCCAAAAGAACCATTAGACTGATACAAATGGCGATGCGTTTGAATAAATGTGTGTTAAACGTTACAGGGATTATCGATATGGATTTCATGGCCCAAAAATCACCTTATGCGTCTAAAATTACAAAAGTAATTAATTGCAAGCCGTTGTAATCTCTAATATCTCCGATAGCTCAACCCGAATTTTTTTAGACAAAAAACCACAGATTTAACTTTCCTACCCTCTCTAGTGCCTTAGTGCTATAGCTATGATTCTCGAATGGATTCTCTCGATCGATATGAAGCTCACGGAAACAATCAATGTTCTGTGGACCAATGAATTTCTCGACTATTTTTTCCTCATTATCGCGTCTTTTAAACTTTGGAAATGGCCTCTTGCCATAGGTGCGGTGGCTTTGGCCATTTGGGGAGGGTTTCGCAGCCGAATATTTCTAATACTAATGCTGCTCTGTTTATTGATTGGAGATGCTGGAATCAATTGGAGCATTAAATCAACAGTTAATCGCCCACGACCGCATGAATCCCACGACCACCTACGACGCGTGCGTTTCGAAGGTTGGACTAAAGTAGCCGAACCATCGCAGAAGCGAGAAATCCTGAATGGAAACTCAATGACTTCGGGCCATGCCTGCAACAACTTTGCACTGGCCACACTTGCAACTCTTTTGTTCCGCCCCTGGGGAGCTCTCGTCTGGATCTGGGCCGTTCTTGTTGCCTATTCCCGAATCTACACAGGTGATCACTATCCTTCAGATGTCTTTGTCTCGTTTTTTGTCGCTGTCTTTTACACTCTCACCATCGTTTACATCGCTTCTCGTTTATGGCAGAAGTGGGGAAAAGCTTATATCCCAAATCTTTATGACCGACACCCCCAACTCATCCAACAATCCTAAATCTCTTTTTTGGCTCGAGGTTGTCGACTGGTTTAGATCCAAAGATTGGTCTTGGAACCATCTCGCGTGGATTCTTTTGGTTGCCCTTACTCTCTTTCGTTTTTGGTATGCAACAACCTTAGAACTTGTCGAAGATGAGGCCTACTACTGGTTATGGTCTCAAAATCTCGACATGTGTTACTACAGCAAGGGGCCTGGAATTGCCTGGACGATTGCAACCGGAACCATTCTTTGGGGAGACAATGTATTTGGTATTCGCTTCTTTTCCGTTCTACTGTCGGCAGCGACCGGCTACTGGGTCTTTCGCCTTGGAAAGCTGCTTTTCAACGAACGTGTGGGTTTTATTACACTTCTCTTTGCTGGAGTTATCCCCATCTATGCAGTCGGCAGTATTCTGATGACCATCGATCCACTCAGTCTCTTCTTCTGGACCCTAGCCGCCTACACATTTTGGCAGGCTAAAGACCAGGATCGTATCCTCCCTTGGCTACTCCCTGGCTTGTGGATTGGTCTTGGAATGCTCTGTAAATATACAAACGTAGCCCAACTCTTATGCTTTGCTCTATTTTGTCTGTGGATTCCCCGCTACCGAAGTCACTTCGCGAAACCTACGTTCTGGTCAATGGTATTCGTTTCACTTCTATCCCTGACTCCAACCATCGCTTGGAACGCGAAACACGACTGGATTACGCTGCAACACCTAGTTGATCGAGGTAAATTGGGACCGGACGATTCTTTTACCTTTAAGTTCAACGAACTCACCCAGTTTATAAGCGAACAAGCCCTTGTAATTTCTCCTTTGTTCTTAATCTCTATTTTGATTTCCGCTGGGTTGCTTCTGAGAAGTTCTGGGAAAAAGGATTTATTAAATACCCAATGGAAGTTTCTTCTCGCGTTGTTTGCGCCCCTGATTCTCTTTTATCTCGTTTTAAGTATCAATGAAGCAGGTGAAGCCAACTGGACCGCACCATCTTACTTGGCAGGGATTGTGATGTTGGCTGCATTCGTTTGTCATAAAACAGCAACCAAACCTCTCCTTCGCCGCTTTATAATCGGAGCCGCCGCCTTAGCACTGATCCAAACCATCGCTCTCCACAACACGGCAGTAATTCCCTTATCCAAGTTGGGAATACCTGACCCATTAGATCGTGTTCGTGGAAATCGACAGCTCGCTGAAACCGTTGTCACAATTCAGCAAGAACAAGGTGCTACGTTTCTAGTCGCTCGTCGGTATCAAACTGCATCACTTATTTCATTCTACCATCCGGACCGTCCTCAAGTTTTCCTCCCGAAATCGGATCGAATTGAAAACCAATTTTCCTTCTGGCCTGGATATGACGAGCTCATGAAGCACGAACACTCCGCTCTTTTCATATGTCGAGGAGAAGAAGGGCCACGCCAATCGCTCGTTGACGAGTTTGCAGACGTTCGGTTGATCAAAGAATTTCACACGACCTTTCAAGGAAGAATGATTCACCTCTATCGAATTTACCTCTGTTCCTATTATCACGGACAGGGGCGAAAGTAATTTCAGATCTGAGTTAACTGATCTCTTGCCTATTGTGCAGTCATTCTTATTATCCGCGTCTTCGTGAGGATTTCTGTAATCATCCCATTCTATAACGAAGAAGAAAACGTTCATGCAGTTCTGAGCGAAGTCCAGTTGTGCCTGCCTGATGCAGAGATCATAGCCGTGGATGATGGAAGTTCTGATCGAACTGCCGAGGAAATTAAACGCTGCGAGCCTGTTAAATGCCTCTCTAACGAAACTAATCTCGGACAGAGTGCTGCTTTGTATCGAGGGTTACTTGCGGCAACGGGAGACTATTGCGCGATGATGGATGGAGACGGCCAGAATGATCCCAAGGATATTCCGAAACTTGTGGAAATTGCATCCGAATATGATGTCGTCTGCGGGTATCGATTAGACCGGCAAGATACGCTTCCGCGAAAGATAGCATCCAAACTTGCTAACAGTGTTCGACGCTTTCTGCTCCAAGATGGTATTCGCGATACAGGATGCAGTCTAAAACTGATCAAACGAGAGCATGTCCGATTTTTAGTGCCATTTAATGGACTTCACCGTTTCCTTCCCGCTTTACTTGGCAATGCTGGACTCAAGATAACCGAGATTCCCGTAAACCACCGTCCAAGACTCCAGGGAAACTCAAAATACACGATTGGCGGGCGGGCACTACGAGGCGTTTATGATTTGTTAGGTGTTTCTTGGCTAATGCGCCGTCAAGTTATGTGGAAAAACAATCCTTATTAAATCCATTCTATGAAAGAACTCTTCAACGCAATCCACGAATTTTATAACATCCCCATCGGGACACTAGAACTGGGACTATTCGATGTCTTTGTGGATACCGGAAAAATTATTGGTCTTCTAGGAATGGCTAGCTTTAGTGGCCGCTGGGTCGTTCAAGTAATCGTCTCACGTAAACACCGTCGCCCCGTAGTCCCCCGACTTTTTTGGTATATGAGCCTATGTGGGAGCGCATTGCTATTAAGCTACTTCGTTTTTGGAAAAAATGATTCTATTGGCATACTTTCCAACCTATTTCCGATGACGATTGCCGCCTACAATCTTTATTTAGATATCTCTCACCACAAAACGCTTCTCCCTAGTGATTCATCGGAGGAATAGTTCCCAGATCTAAAAATATAGCACCTTGCCCTCAGGCAGGCATATGCCAATCTAGCGGGATGGCAAAGGAGCCCCCAAAAGATCCGTCCCCAAAATCGCCCCCCTCTCTTGAGGAAATGTTGAAGCGAACACATGTTAGTTTCCAGATGCCCGGAATGTTTTCTCAACCCCAGACATCGGAAGAGACCTCACATTCAGAACCTGATTTGGAATTCTTTTACACTCCGAACGATATCAAAAGGCATCTAGACCGGTATATTATTGGACAAGACGAAGCCAAAAAGTCACTTTCGATTGCCGTCTGTGACCATTATAACCATGTGCGTCGAGTACAAACGGGGGAAGGACTCGCAAATTATCTCAAGCAAAACATTCTACTTCTGGGCCCCACCGGAGTCGGTAAGACATATCTTATCCGCTGTATAGCGGACCTGATCGGCGTCCCTTTCGTCAAGGCAGATGCAACCAAATTCAGTGAAACCGGTTATGTCGGGCAGGACGTTGACGAACTTGTTCGCAGCCTCGTACAACAAGCAAATGGAAACATTGCTCTTGCTGAATTCGGAATCATCTACTTGGACGAAGTCGATAAAATTACGGGAACCGGACATTCGGTAACGGGAAAAGACGTAAGCGGGCGAGGTGTCCAAACCAATCTTCTTAAGTTGATGGAAGAAACCGAAGTCCCACTTCGTTCTCCTAACGACATTCAGGGCCAAATGGAGTCGGCCTTCGAAATGATGCAGGGCCGACGCCCTGGCCCCAAGCATATCAATACCCAACATATTCTTTTTATTGCGAGTGGTGCATTTGCGGGACTACCAGAGATCATCAATAGACGATTACGTTCGGGAACCATAGGATTCCAGGGCGCAGCGGATCCAATAGATTCAATCGATCTTTCCAAAGATGCTCTGTTTCATGCAAATACTCAGGACTTGATTGATTACGGGTTTGAGCCTGAATTTATTGGCCGACTTCCTGTCCGAGTTGCTTGTCATACGTTAACAGTCGAGAATCTGTATAACATTTTGACTCGTTCCGAAGGATCCATCTTACGGCAATACGAAGAGGCATTCATGGCTTATCGAATCGACATTGACTGGAAAGATGAGGCCCTTCAGCGGATTGCTCAAGAAGCTGAACAGGAAGAAACAGGCGCTCGTGGCCTCTTATCTGTTCTAGAGAACCTGTTACGCGAAGCGAAGTTTGAATTGGCAGGTATGGGCCCATTCGAGATCACAGTAGATGAAGCGTTCTGCAATGCCCCCAAAGAAATCTTACAAACTTGGGTCAAACGGCTATCCGAGCTAGCACGGGAACGTATTCCTGAGCCCTTACTTCAGTATTCACAATGGTTCAAAGAGAATCATGATTACACAGTGACGTTTACCCAAGAAGCCGCCACTTGGTTAAAACAAGAAGCAGAAAGCCATCACAAACCACTACTTGCCTACTGTCGGGAAACATTTAAAGATCTGCCTTATGCCTTGAAGTTGATTTCTGAGAGAACGGATGAAAAGACCTATGAAATCAATCTCGAAATGGCTAAGTCACCCGACCAAAGCTTAAGTAAGCAGGTTGTTAAGTTTTATAAAGATTCTCCTTCTGAAGAACCTAAAGACTCCTGAATCACAGTATCTTCCTCAATGATAGGTTGAGCTCTCATGACCTTAGAAACAGAAAACTGACGACTGATTCGATTAAACGGTCCAATGACCGGCTGGCGCCCTGACTTCAAAAGCTCTACCGAAAGTTTGTGTTTACCCGTCGCAATATTACTCCAGTACACTGGCCCTTGTTCACCTAAAAATCCTTCATAAGACCCTAGTTTATAGCGAACCTCAAAACCATCGGAAGGACCAACATTGTGCATCATGTAATCAAACACGATTTTCCCATCGTCATCGGTCGTTATTGCATCTCCTTTGGGCATGTTAACAGTTAAAAAAGGACGCTTCGCATCGGTATAGTTTTGAAAATCCTTTCGCCCAACATAAAAGTGCACCATGGCAAAGGCTTCGGGATTTCGAAACATTTTACCATCTGGGCGAACCGCATAGATTCGGAGCGTATGCCCTCCCTGACTTAGATTTTTAAAGCTGAGTGGCCGTATCGAATCATAAACAACTTGAGGTTCTCGATTGTCCAAGATGTAGTGGATTCGATTGCCGTTCGAATCCTCTGGACCTAGCTTATAATTCTTTATCGTAAAAAAGGCATCGACTGCCTGGCTCTTTAAAATTTCCTTATCAATCGGAGAAATGATTTCAACCTGCACTGGCTTTGTTGGATCCGTGGGCATTCCATCCATTCCCCCGAAATCAGCGATTACTTCAGATTCGATTTCTTCCACTGGAATAGCAGGTCTCACCTCAACCAAATTTTCTTCTTGAGGAAGAACAGCTTCACCTTCGACGCGCACACTCCCATCTGGCTGAATTACAATCTCGCTGCGATCACCAGTAGGAGTTTGGTCTGGAAGCTCTTCACCCGGAAACACGGGCATAACTCGATAGTTGCCAGAGGGTTGACTTTCCTGAGCTAACGCAAAAGCAGAAAACATCAAATACGAGATAAAACAAATGAAGAGAGGTGTTTGGAATTTCACAGTTCTGACACATATTAAGCAAACTACTCAACCTAGAGCAACTATGCTTATTAAAACTCCAGATTTCTCATTGGCAGATACACTAACCGCCGGTCAAACCTTCTGCTGGAATCTTGGTGAGAATGAAAATACCTGGAACGGTTGGATCCAAGGAAACTATTGTTGTCTCAAACAAAAGTCACCCACCCAACTTATCATGTCTGGATCTGGTCTAAACTCTGATGATATCCGAGCCTATCTGGGCCTGAACGATGACCCCATGGCTATTCTTCAGCCTTATTTTGAGGGGAATCAAGTTTTGAAAGAAGCCGTCACTAAGACTCGACAGCTGCGCTGTGTCCAAGAGCCTTGGTGGGAATGCACTGCCAATTTTATCTGCTCTTCTCTGAAACAGATCCCACACATTCGCCAGTTGAATACCACCTTACGAGAACGATTTGGTGATACACAAAACGAAGGAATATCATACACCTATCCTCATTGGTCCCGGATCGCTCGAATAGATGAAGAAGATCTGAGGCGGTGTCGGCTCGGATATCGGGCAAAGTTCCTCCTAGGCACAGCCCGTATGATTGAAAACGGTCAATTCGATCCCAATCGTATTTCAAACATGGAGACAGAGGAGGCTTCAAACTATTTGCAAAGACTTCCCGGTGTTGGGGAAAAAATCGCTCATTGTATTTTGCTTTATGCATGGCGTCGCTTCGACGCCTTCCCAATTGATGTCTGGATCGCCAGAGCAATGCACACGCTCTACTTCAAACAAAAGAAAATGCCTCCTCATTCAAAGATTCATCTGAAAAGCAGAAGACTCTTTGGAGCCCATCGGGGCCTTGCCCAGCTCCATCTATTTCATTGGACCCGAGTCCAAGGAAATAGACATAAGGCAAGCTAATAGTTGGCTTTTCATTGCCACAAAACACCGCTCTTGACGTAAAAACACCGCTCACTAATCTCCTTGCCCATGAGACAGAGTCTCCCATACCTCATTCTTTTGATTGTAGCAGTAGCCCAGTCCCTCTCGGCAGCTTTAGTCTGGCGCCCTGGTGAAGGATGGGTCAACGAAGACAGCGGACAAACTCTTGCAGCAAGCGACGCGAAAGCAGCCCTTCAAATCGCGCGCAACTTTGAAGCGCAAGAAGCTTGGGATAATGCAGCCACCGCATATCGAACTATCGTGCGACGCTGGCCACTATCGTCTGCGGCGGGAGAAGCCCAATTTAAACTTGGCTATATGCTCGAAAAACTTGCGGAATTTTGGCCGGCATACAAGGCTTATCAAAAAGTTGTCGACAAATATCCCGGAAGTCAGTTTTTCGATTTGGCGATTGAACGCCAATTTAGTATCGGAAATTTGTATCTTGCCGGAGAGCCACAAAGAATTTGGAAAATCCCTTTACTCCCATCGATGGATAAAACAGTTGAGATCTTCCAAAGCGTAATCGACAACGCTCCTTACGGTCCCTATGCAGCCCCAGCTCACTTTAAAATCGGTCTAGCTCGAGAAAACCAGAAAAAATGGTCCGAAGCAATTCAGGCATACGTTGATCTGTTGGACCGCTACCCTAGGAGCGATTTAGCCGATGATGCGCAATACCAGATCGGTTACGCGTGGTATAAAGCATCAAGCCAGCCAGATTATGACCAAAGCGCCGCGCGGAAGTCCATCGAAGCGTTTCAGGAGTTTGGTGTCCGCTTCCCCAACAGCGAAAAAGTTGCGCAGGCCAAATCCTACATTAGCGAATTAACGGGCCGTAGAATTCAGGGCTCATACAACATTGCCAAATTCTATGAAAAACAGGCAAATTTTAAAGCCGCTTTGATCTACTACAATGAAGTAGTTCGCCAGAACCCCGAGTCCGATCAAGCAACTGAGGCAAAGAAACGAATCGACATCTTGCGATCCAAGCTGGGGGATGAGGCTCCAGCTCTAGAGGAAGATAACTCGGTTGCCGAACAATCACCAAGTGAATCCAGCGACGCTTAAGTGCGCTTAAACTCCTGATAGAACTCAAGTTTTAAGTTTTTTATTCTATGCGATACACAAACCTTTTGTGCCCCCTTTTCATGATCTTTCTAGCTGCCGGGTGTTCGGGATACCGACTCGGAAATGTTCCTTACGAGGAAATGAAGGGAGTTAAGAAAATCTACGTTCCTATCGTCAAAAATGAAACGTATGAAGCAGGAATTCAAACGATGGTGACCAATGCGATCCTGAGGCGGCTAGATCAAGATGGCACCTATCAGTCGGGCAGGCTTGCGGAATCGGATGCGACTCTTGAAATTACCCTAACCGACTACAAGCGTGATTCCCGGAGGAGAGCTCGATCGAACTCGTTGGTCACCGAAGAATATGACCTTGTCTTGGAAGCTAAAGCCACCCTTTTGAACCATAGGACAGGAAGAAAACTCTTCGAGGACCTTGTTATTATTGGCGATACCTCAATATACGTCCAAGAAAATCGCCTTCAGGAAGGGGAACGGCAAGCCCTCCCTCTCGCCGCTCAAGCCCTTGCTTACGAAATCGTTCGTAACATCACCGAAGGCTGGTGATCAAATCAAGCTCGAGAGTTTTTATTTTTAAAGAGCTCCGAGAGCCGAAACTTCTAGCTCTTCAATGATTTAGCGATTTGGCTTTTGGTCCGAGCCGCTTTGTTAGGGCTCATAGCTCCACATTTCACAGCCTTATCCACTGCGGACTGAACGGAAGCCAATGATTTTGCTGCTTCTTCCTTCTTACCCTCATCTACAAGACCATGGACGGACTTAGCCAGTGTGCGAGCTTTCGAAACCTTGCGACGATTGATTTCACGTCGGCGCTGACTCACGCGGGAACGCTTTTCTGCTGATTTTGAATTTGCCATAAGTCGGGAGATAATCTGCAAGATATCTACAAAGTCAAGTCCGTTCAATTCAGTCAACAAACCAATATTTGCCTTCTACGATCCAATCATTTCTTTAGCTTAAACAGGTTGAAACCGATCAAGTTCTTTATAGCGCTCATTCTGCTTCCTTTCCTTTGGGGAAGCCTTGTCGCCTTAAAAGAAATCATTCTTCTAACAGCAGAAAATCAGGTGCCTTCGCAACCACTACTCTTTTTTTTATCTGGCTTTGTTCTTTGGATTCTTTGCTATTTAACCCTTCCTCGCCCAAATACACTTTATGTTCTTCAGCACGAGGCGACCCATGCCGTCGCAATTTGGCTGAGTGGCGGAAAGCTTCGAGAATTTCACGTCGGGAGTGAAGGAGGGCATGTAGTCAGCGATAAAACCTCAGCGTGGATCTCCTTAGCTCCTTATCTCGTCCCACTCTATCCCGTCATCGCCGGGCTAAGCTGGGCAATAGCTCTTTGGATCTCACCGAAATTAGAGGCGTGGACTCATTTTTTTCTATTTTTTTGGGGAATCATTTGGTCTTTTCACTTCTGCTTCACCATCAGCCTCCTAAAAACGGAGCAAACAGACTTTAGCTCCCAAGGGTATCTATTCTCTTGGACATTAATTGCCTTGGTTAATACCAATATCTTAACAATCGTTCTTTGGGCCTGGCTCCGCCTCGTTCCACTATGGAAAATCGTAGATTCTATCGTCTCGGAGTCATGGAACGTCTTTGCCTTCCTATTACATAAGCTGCTCATTGTCTTTGATGCATTCAATAATCTGGGATATGCACTCTGATCCCAATCTCCAAAATACGCCTAATTATTAACCATGAGCTTGACTAATAATGTTCTCGATTATTAGATACCTTTCGGACTATGACCAACCCTTCGGAAGATCTCGTTACCCCTCAAGCCGTTGTATTTTCACTACAGGCTAGCTCGCGAGAGGAATGCTTTAAGGAAATGATTGAGTTTCTGATTTCGGAAAAATTACTTCCTGCAGATCTCCGGAAAGATGTTCTCACCGCTCTCGAGGCTCGAGAATCTCAGCTGACAACAGCAATCGGCAAAGAACTAGCATTACCCCACGCTAGTGTGAAAGGCTTGCCTTCTGTAGTACGGCTTATCGCTCGATCAAGTGACGGAATTGATTGTGACGCTCCAGATAAGGATCTAGTTAAGTTTTTTTATCTTTCTCTAATTCCAGATACCGACTACTCGACCCATTTGCGGACGATTGCAGCCGTTTCCAAATTCTTCCACGAACCAGATTGTATGAGACGAATAAAATCTAGTACAACGGCAAAAGAACTTCTGGATGCGTTTTCTGCAAAGTCAGCTAACGCCTAAGTAACTCCCGGCCTAAAGTAACAGATGGCTACCCCCTCTTCTCAATTGCATGACCTGATTGCATCGTGGGCTTATAAAAACCTTCCCAAACCACCTAAGCAACTCGTTCAACCTTGCCAGGATCCGAGACACGGTCATTACCAATGTAATCTTGCAATGATCGCTGCCAAGCAGCTGAAAAAGAATCCTCGGGATATCGCCGCCTCTCTCGTTGACCATTGCTCAATTGCTGATTTCATCGAACCCCCTGAAATAGCAGGTCCAGGTTTCATTAATTTCCGATTTGCGCAAGCCGCATTGGAAACTGCCCTGGGGTCGATTGCATCAGACCCAAACCTTGGTATCAGGAAGGCTCAAAACCCAAAGACCATTGTCGTTGACTTCAGCTCTCCTAATGTTGCCAAGGAAATGCACGTTGGTCATATCCGCAGTACGATTCTAGGCGATTCACTAGCGAGAATTCTAGAACTTCTAGGGCATAACGTGATTCGCGATAATCACATCGGTGACTGGGGAACTCAATTTGGAAAGTTGATTCTTGGCTACAAGCAACGAGAAAAACCAGAGCTTCCTCCAGAAAAGTCTTTGCC